>JABHYP010000494.1 GCA_018656855.1 Candidatus Latescibacterota bacterium
AAATTCCACGGCATTCATAAAAGTACTTTCAATTTGCATCTAAAAGAATGTGAATTCAGATTCAATTATCGAAATAAAAATATCTATATTATATTGTTAGAGAATTTCAGAAATATTCCGCTTAACTAGTCTTGTCCCTTTATTAATCCTCAAACCAACACACGATACGTTCCTATTCACAAGAGTTAAGATAAAGCCATTCGCAAACTTGGACTTAAAGTTAGTATAACTAAGCTCAGATTTCATGATCTAAAACACGTATTCTGTACATGGTTACTCAGGGAGGGTGTTTCTATCGATGTTATAAGGGAGCTTGCGGGTCATCTTGATCGTCGCACTACTGACAGAGATGCAACCCTTGACAGAATGGATATGGGCAAGTATTTATCGCATTTGCCAGAAATTAAAACCTGCAATCGTAGAGAAGTTAAGGCTGTATAAAATGGTACGCTTTGGCACGATTCTGAATTTTGAGATTTACAAATCGCTGTAAGTTGGTGGAGCAGATTGGGATCGAACCGACGGCCTCATCCGTGCGAGGCATCCACTTAACTGCGAAATCAGGTACACTTATACTATTATTTATTAAAGTATTATGCGTATGGCCTCCGCACTTACTTTCCTCCTTTCAAATGTCAAGTATTCACGTGAATATCAAGAATTCAAATGAATGCTGACACAAACTGACACACATGGATTGCAATTAGTATATACTGAATCAATAATTATCTTTTATTCTTAATAAAGTTGATCTATTATGTGTTGGAATTGAACCAGTGTTCTCCTGCATGTAAAGCAGGGCTTCCAAAAATTCATAAGTTATTATTTTCAACAATTTCAGTGCAACCATACACTCCGAATGACTTTCCAAAGTTGATTGATTCTGAGGTTGGCATAAGCGTACGAACCATCGAAGGATTGACAAATCCAGTTCATTTCCACCACATGGCGAGAACAAACCGTAAAATTTCGTCATGTTTCCCCAACTAAAGTTTATACTACTTTTCAAGTTTCATAACATTTGTATAACTTGCATACCCCCGATCCCTCAAAACTTGTGCTGCTTGTTTAGCTTCAGCTTCTGTTGCATACCGCCCAACGTATACTCGGTACCAGTTACCCTTTTCCGGAACATTCGTGAATACTTTTGAAGCTTCATTACCGCGGAGTCTGAAAAGAGCAACTTCACTATTTGCTAGATTCTCGCTCCTAAAGGAAGAGACATGAATTGAGTAATAATGCGATTGAATTTGCGCTTGTTTTTCAAGTGGAGTAATCGCAACTCCATTTTCATTTATTGGATGACCTTTAGGCGTATTGGTCTCTTTGTCGATACTGTTTGGAACACCATCACCATCATCATCTAGTGCTACTCCTTTTTCATCAACCTCAAATCGGTTTGGGGTATTGAGCTCTTTATCGAAGCTGTTTGGTACACCGTCATTATCATCATCGAGCGCAATCCCATATGCATCAACCTCACAACCTTTGGGCGTATCAGGTTCTATATCAATACCATCATAAACACCATCGCCATCAGAATCGATAGCAACACCCAGCTCACTGACTATAGCTCCCTTTGGTGTATTCGGTTGATTGTCATGTCCATCAGGGACACCATCTCCGTCCGAATCACGAGATACACCATAACTATCAACAGGATATCCTTTGGGCGTGAATAGTTCTTTATCCCTGCTGTCTTTTATGCCATCTTTATCAGAATCAACAATGAATTTTAACGCATTATTATATGTTATTCCAATAGCAAATTGAAACGGCTCTTCAGGGCCTTTCTGATCAGCTATGTTAATAGCTATACCTGCTCTAATATTGAATGAATCATTAACTTTATAAGAAATTGAGGGTACAACAACAAAAAAATCTTCGAAAAAATCTATATCATCATCCTTAATAAAATTAGGATCTCCTAAATGAGCATAACCTTCCCAATACTTTAAATGATCATATATAGATGTAACAACGGTTTGGGGGCTAACGCCCATAAATGTACGATTATGTAATTCAAGCCCGAACGAATATTTAGTTAAAGGATGAACATTCAAACCTGCTGCAATAACTAATTGGTCATCAAAAATTTCTGACCCAGAAACGACATAACCTTGTTCAAAATGTAAAGTTGCGTTAGAGGTAAGATTTATTGTTTCTAAAAGCGAAATTTCAAAGTCGTTATCAATACGCGACCATCTGTAATTTAAACCGTCAATCTGACTTTTAGAATTATTAAATGTTGCACCTAATTTAGTTGCTATTTGGAATCTGTTTTCTTGGTTCAGTGGGAGCCTGATTTTGAGGCCAAGACGTGTAGATCCAATACCAGATTCACTGGAATTATAATAGTCATAAATATCAAATTTATTTTTATATGGGCGTGCATCATGATAAAAATAAAAACTGGCTGATAAATCTATAAAATCTGTAATGCCAATAGTTGCTGGTATTCCAATTATAGTAGTGTTGTCTTTAGGAACTTTGAACTCACTGGCTTCTTGGACAAAATATTCACGCTGCATTGTGAGTCCTTGTAAACCCAAAGAATAGTGTGCACTGCCGTAAGTTCTGGCAGATTGCATATATATAAGCCCTCTCCCACCTTCAAAAGAAGTCCCCAAAATATTGTTCTGTGAGAAAGAAGGTAATGTATAGAATAATGATAGTAAAACCAGCACCCATATGGATTTAAAATTAAAAATAATGTTATTTCTTCCCATGATATATCTCCACTCTAAGAATGATCTCATTATTTTAGAAAACCACAATTTTTACTATTTTTCAAAAAATAATTCTTGACCATGGCGAAAATCATTTTAAAGTATTATTTGACAATTCATTATTTATCACATCATATGTAAAACCACAATCCATTGGAACTATTAATGTTATCACTATTATATCACTTGACAAAACCTCAAAATTTTAATATAATTTCTTATTGCAATTAACCTTTATTACATTGATAGTCAAGTTTTTTAATAAAGAAATTAAAATTGACCTCTATTTTTTCATAACTACAACTTAAGTAGCATATAGATTTTTGACACTCCTTTTCTATCTCTTAAGTCTAATTTGCCTCTTATAATTTATAAATTATTCTTTAACTTTTTTTATTTCATTATTAAATCAAAATATTTTTGTTAATAATTGTCATGACTTAAGTTAAAGCATATTCACTATACCTTAACTTGTCAAGACCTTTTTTCATATAATATTGATTAATATTTAATATTTTACGAAATATTTTTACTAACTAACCGGGGGATATAAAATGAAAGAATCTGTGAGAGTAATTAGTATCTCGTTATTGGCAATGATCGTATTTGGATGCTCTGGACTTTTCGATGACGATAAGCCAAAAGATAAACCACCTCCACCTCCACCAGAAGCTGTAGCACCAGAGTCTGTTTCAACGTATAAATTCTCTGGCCAAGTCGTTGATGGTGATAATCAACCAATCACTAATGTTAAATTAATTTATATGGGAGCTTCAACCGGAACAATATTCTCAGGTGATAATGGGAAATTTTCAGCTTCAGGTGTATTAGTTGGCCAATATACTCTGACTGCTTTAAAGTCTGGTTATACTTACGGTGAAATAAAGTTTTCAGTGTCAGAAAGTGGCGCTTCTGTTCCGAATATATTATTAAGTAATATACGTGAAATTGAAAGTAGGCAGGAAACGGAAACAACAGCCAATGATATTATGACAGCGGGCGCCTCTGTTTCATCGACTGTTAATGAAGATGTTAGCGCTGGAGGTAATACATCAACATCTATTCAAAAGGAAACAAAAGCTGATATTCCTCAAGGCACCGAAATCACAATTGCTGGAGAAACGGTCACTGCAGATATTGTATTAGCCGCTGCTCCTTTAGAAGTAAATGAAATACCTCCTCCAGAATCAGAAGATGAAATGTCATTTGGGGCTGCAGTGTTTTCGCCTCAAGATGCTGAATTTTCTCAACCTGTTGAGATTAAGGTCCCCATGGAAATTCAGCTTCCTGCTGGAATTCAAATTCCTATGAAAAAGTATATAGATGGAGAATGGATCGAAGTTGCTACTGCTACGATCGATGAATCAGGCATGGGTGCTGATGCGGATGTTACTGAATTTGGTCAATTTGCAATTCAGCCTAAAGTAGATGTCGTTGTTGAAGAAGATCCCGCACCCTCTGAGGAAGTGTCGGAGGAAGTAGAAGTGCCTGCTGAACAAGAATCATTTCAAGCTGAAGTAACAGATTCTGTTGAATTTCCAGGTGGGCTTCCAGAAGGTGTAACAAATGAATATGCAATTTCATTGATTGAACAAATGAAGGGAACAACAATTGGTGTTCCAAAATCAATGACTGTTGACAGTCCACTTTTGAGCACTGTCTCAAAGATTGCCAAGACGCAGGAAACATGGATTTTAACTTGGACTGTTGAAAATATTAAAACAAAGAAAATTGAAACTATTACACTTAGCATTGAAGTCCAAGGGACTACAATTGACTTTCCTATTGAATACGAGTATACCGAAGAAAGATGGCAATCAATTATTAAAGATAAAACCGTTAAGTGGTGGATTGATGTAATAGTCAATGGAGTAAATGGTGCTAAAGTGACGTTAAGCGGAGATTTATCTGGAAGTGAGATTATCAAGGAAGATGGAAGTTCAATACGTTTCTTGGGTGATACTGGCGGCGATTATGTCTTGACTCCATCAAAAAATGGTTATGATTTTACTCCAGAAACAATGACGATTAAAAACATTGGTACTGACATAGTTAAGACATTTACAGCAAAGAAGCAGTTGAATAAGATTACAATATCAGGAACAGTTACAGGAGCAGACGATGTAACAATGACCTTGTCTGGAGACGAAAGTGATGTAACTACTGTCAAGAAATCTGGAGGCACTTACTCCTTCAATGTCGATCCAAACAAATCTTATACAGTAACACCTTCAAAGGAAGGTTATATATTTGATCCGTATGATGCTTCATTACCCAATATTACTTCAAATACTACTGCGAACTTTGATGCAACTAAATCAATGGCAACAATTACAGGTGCTGCGAATGGTGCGAACGGTGTAAAGGTAACTTTAAGTGGAGACTCTAGCGGAAGTTTTGATAATATTAATGCTGGAGATAGTTATGAATTTGAAGTACCTGTTGGCGGAAATTACACAGTAACAGCAACAAAAGGTGATTATATAGTAACTCCTGAGTCTGTAGATTTTGCTAATATTTCAGAAGATCAGGTTCAGGATTTTCTTGCAGAGAAAATACAAAATAGAGTATTGATCAGTGGATCAGTTGAGGGTGCAAATGATGTTACCGTTACATTGCAATCTGATGATTATTCTCCCAAAATTGCTGCAACTGGAGTATTCCATGAGGGTATATTTGACGATGGGGATGATTTTTCATGGGAGGTTAAAGCAGGATTCACTGGGACACTTTCTGTATCAGCCCCAGGTGTTGAATTTGAGGAAAGTTCCGTGCGCATTGAAAATTTACAAACTGATTATACTCTACACTTTGCTGCGATTGTAGAAGTTACAATCTCAGGTACGCTAAAGAATGCTGATGGAAATTCAATTACTCAAGTAAATGTATCCTATAGTGTAAATGGAGCTTATGTTGAAACTCTGCCAGTTGATGGCTCATACTCGATTACCGTAAATAAAGGAAGTTCAGTCTCCATTACAGTTGATAAGTACAATTATACATGGACACCTGCAATATTTAATCAAGAAGTTAATTCAAATACACAGCAAAATTTCCTTGGCACAAGAAAGGTAAGATTAAAAGTAACGAACTCGAGTAGTGCAAATGGTGTAGTAGTAAGTGTTTCTAATACTGGAGACTCTGTTAAACTAGATGCTGGTGATTCATTTGAATTCGAGCTACCCTATGGTCTTAGTTATCTGCTTAATGCAGTTGCAGGAATAGAATTAACTGAAACGAGTAAAACATTCAGTACTGATGGTGAATGGATTATTACTGCTAAACACGATCAAGGTGGCGGCGGCAATTAAAAATGTTTAAAAAATTAAGGGCCTAATGAATCTTAGGCCCTTAATTTGAGACTGATTTTTTAAACTATAGCTTGAAAGTTTATCTACCTAAGTCAACTACTACCTACCGAAGCTGGTAGCTTTTCTCACCTTACCTTATGGGACATTAGAAAAGTAACTATGTTAAAATATATAAAAAAGAGTTTAACAATAGATCTCTTTTCTTTTAAGAGGTTGAGATATAATTTATTTGTATTTAGCACACATATAGTGATATTCACAATCAGTTTTGTGCTGTCACTTTATCTGTTAAAAGTAGCATATGATCAGTCATCACTGAAGCAATTAATGTTGAATGCGTTGCCATTAATTGTTTCAGTTAAGTTAATGAGTTTTAGCTTTTTCAACTTTAAAAGAATTTCTTCTGATTTCTTCGGCTTACGTGATTTATTCGAAACTTCAGCAAGAGTAGTTTTTTCAAGTTTACTGCTTTTCATCCTCAGTTTGTTTGTTGTGTCGATATCCCTCAATCCGCTTGTCTTCTTATTAGATGCAACTTTTACCCTTTCTCTTTTAGTAGCGTATCATCTTCTCACTTCTAAAATCTTCAAGAGAAGAAAAACACAGATTGTCGATAAAGCGATTCGAACTTTGATTATCGGTGCCGGTGAGACTTCTGAGTTATTATTGAAATCACTCAAGAATAAGGGATTACTAAATTTAAAACTTCTTGGCATTTTAGATGATGATAAGAGAAAAACCGGTCATTGTCTTTACAATATTCCGATTTTAGGTCCTATTTCTAATTTAGACAAACTCATAAACGACTTAGAAATTCAAAAAATCATTATTGCCATTCCATCTCTTGCCAAAAAGAAGTTACTAGAAATTGTTGCGCGTGCAGAAACGAATAATGTAATGTTTACAATGGTTCCATCATATGAAGAGATTACGAACAGTCGCATTGAGAATGATATTGAAATTATTAATAATTTACATATAGAAGATTTAACAGATAGGCAGAATGAAAAAATCGATATTCAATCAATAGCTTCCATAATTAAAAACAAAAACATTTTAATAACAGGAGCTGCTGGAAGAGTTGGATCCGAAATTGCACGACAACTACTTAAGTTCTATCCAAAATCAATACTAATATTAGATCAAAAAGAACGAGAATTATATCATCTTTATACTGAACTAAAAAATCTTAATCAAAATACTCAAATCGAACCCATTATTGCAAATATTACCAATAAACAACGGATAAAAACTGTTTTTGAAAATCATTGTCCCCACATTGTTTTCCATGCTGCATCTTATAGCAATGAATATTTAATGGAAAGAAATACTCAAGAGATAGTTAACAATAATATATATGGTACTAAAGTTATCGCTGATCAGTCATTAGCAAGCAATATCGAACATTTTGTATATATTTCGTCAGATGAAGCAACCTTCCCAAACCATGTTGTGGGTTTGACCAAGCGTGTAGCTGAAAAATATATCCAATCGCTTAGTGAAGAAGCTAATACAAAATTAATTTCAATCCGTCTCAATAGAACAAGTAATAAGCCTGATACAATACATGAAATCGCACGATCAAATATTCTAGAAGGTTTTTTATGTTATGATGAGGCGATTAAATTAATGTTACATGCAGTGAATCGAAGTAATAGCGGTGAGATATTTTTACTAGACCTAAGTGGCACCTATTCACTGCTTGAAAAGAAAATCGGTATGTCGGAACTCGAATTGAGAAATTACATAAATCAAAAACCTTTATCTCTTTCAGAAGATGAAAATTCAGAATATCAAGCATTTCAGAAAACAATTCATCCACAGATTTTTCTTGATAGGCGTAATGGATTTGCTCCTGATGTTGTGAAGCGTTTCGTACAAGACATACTAAATCTCGATACTCATACTGAAAAATTTATTGAAATTGCTCGAAACTTCGTTCCAGAATTAAGTAATGACTCATTAAGTGATTAATAAAATCCCCGCATTACGCCCTCGTTTTAATCCTCTATATTTTATTGTTTTTTTTATTTATATTATATTTCTAATTTTAAGTGATAAGAATGGCGGTTTATTTACTAGTGAAAATAAACATTGATAGATATTCAACACGTAAGCCTTTAGTACTTTTTGTAGATGTAATATTTACACAGTTGTTGTTTATATTTCTAGCTGGAATTTTTTCATTAGAAAAAAATTACGCAATATTAACATCTCTCTTTATCTTTTTTACTCATCTTGTAGTTATTTCAAGAATAGATACTAAAAATACACAACATGAAATTACCTCAACAAACCTGATAAAAGAAGTTAGTAAAATTTGCATTACTCTCTACGTATTAAACCTATTGGTTTTATTTGTTTCAGATACTTTTGAGTTATTTCCCCACAAGTTATTAATATTGTATGCCTTGATTCTTCCTTTTCTATATTTAATAAATAGGTTCTTTTTTGTAGTAATTAGTTACTATATTGCTAAAAATAATAAACATAAAAGACGAGCCATCTTATGCGGAATTAATAGCATAAGTGCAAGATTAATTGAGTGGAACAAGAAAAATCATTGGTATGGCTTAAATTTTGATGGAATTTTTACTGATTATTTATTGGAAAAAGATCATTCACATGAAAAATTTTATGGGCTCACCGTTTTAGGTGATTACACAGACATCCCATCTTATGTAAAAGAAAATAAAATCAATGATGTTTACATAACAACGCAGTATTTTGATCAAAAGATATTAGAAGAGACATTAAAAGAAATATTTGATGGAATGTGCTCAATATATGTTATGACAAACTTTTTTATGCAGGAATTATTTGGCAATGTCAATGTAATTGAAATAGGAGATATTCCGGCTTTTGCGCTCAGAGAAAATCCGATTCGGGGGCTCAATGGAATTATAAAAACTTTAGAAGACTACATATTGTCAGCAATTATTTTACTACTAATTAGCCCAATTTTGCTTATTATATCGTTAGCGATAAAGCTCACTTCACCAGGATCAGTGTTATTCACCGGTAACCGTCGGTTTGAAAGTAACTGTCACCGTCTCGCTACCACCGCCCTTTACAGAAACTGATGACGGCGAAAC
>JABHYP010000495.1 GCA_018656855.1 Candidatus Latescibacterota bacterium
CTCTCCTTCATGATGTGGGCAAAATTAAGGAAATTTCCGCCACAACCGTTATCGATTATACCGACGAGGGAAGGCTGGAGGGACATATAATCATCGGTGAACGGTTTGTTCGCAATATGTGCGACAGGATTGAAGATTTCCCATCAAAATTGAAAATGCTCATGAGCCATCTCATGCTTTCACACCAAGGCCACAGGGAGTTCAGTTCTCCGGTTGAGCCGATGATCCCCGAGGGTTTTGTTCTGTATTATGCAGATGAAATTGATTCAAAACTCAACGCTCTCGGTAAGATAATCGCCAAGACCACTGAGGAAGAAAAAAAATGGAGTGCTTTTAACAGAATTTTAAAAAGATACATTTATGCTGACATGAATGAAACGGAAGAAGATACTCAAGAATAAGGTTTCAAGTTCCGGATTAGTCCGTTGTCAGTCAAGAATCAAACGTGTCCTTTTAAACCGTGCCATTACGACTGCCATTAAAACCGCATCGAGTATAAAAAAACCTCCCAGGAAAGCAAGTGTCACCAGTACCGGTTCGACAGTATTCAGCCTGTTAATAAATGGCTTTACAACATTCTCCGGCAATAGTTTTATGAGGATTATCGGCACAAACCATAGCGCAATAAGGCCGAAACTCAATGTTTGATGAGCCTGCCTGACAGTAGGCGATTTCAGGGATACCAACGCTCCTATAGTCGACATCATGAAGGCTGAGAGAAAACACATCACAGCTCCGACAAATGCAAATGATAAAGGAAAAAAGAGCAATTCACCCCTGCTGTATGCCAGATTAACCGTCACAAGCCCAAGAAATACAATAAGTAATGAAATTATGATGGAATATCCAATAGCGGAGAACATTTTTCCAAGTAAAATGGCTTTATCCGATAAACGGCTGGCAAGCAGCGTTTCGAGGGTGTGCCTTTCGCGCTCACCGGCAAAAGAATCGGCGATCATGGCGGTGCCAAGTATCATCGATACCCACGCTATGGATAATATGGAAATCGGAGTTTCTACCCATAGACGGCCTGCCTGTAGGGGGATCATAATACCGATAATGCATGCCGGTATAAATAACATGAGCAGCATTCCCCGAGTGCTTCCTCTCTGGTGGAGACACTCCTTTAATTCTTTCCAAAATACGGTTAAAATATCATTGATCACAGCTTTCCTCCATGAGTTTCAGGAAGGCTTCCTCAAGGCTTGCCCGGACTTTTCTGACTTCCTCTATCTCGACGCCTTCCGTAACCATCATCCTGATAATCGGCGCAATGCTAACTGTGCCATTTAACTCGATTGTCAGGCGGTCTTTTACTAGTTCAAGACCGGCGATATCGGGATTTTTTTGAAGCAGAGAAACAACCTTCGGGGCGAATCCTCTCCCGACCACTTCGGCTTTTGTCTTCCCGCTCCGGGATCGCAGTTCGTCCGGATGACCGACAGTAATCAGCCTGCCTTGGTTGATGACACCCAAAAGGTCGCATAACTTTTCAGCTTCATGGAGATTGTGTGTCGTCAGAAAGACAGTCAAACCTTCATCGGAAACAAGATTGGAAAGGTTATCGCGGAGCGCTGCCGCGGCTACCGGATCGAGACCGGCGGTAGGCTCATCAAGGAACAAAAGCGAGGGCCTGTGAAGGAGCGAGCGTGCAATTGCAAGCTTTTGTTTCATTCCGCGGCTCCATGAACCTACGCGATCCCTGCGCCTTTCCCATAGCCCGAAATGGGTCAGGAGTTCCCTGATACGGGCTTTTCGTCCAGCGGACGGAAGCCGGTACACGCGGCCGTAATACTCGAGGTTATCCCCGGCGCTCAGGCGCTCATACAAGCCGGGATGTTCAAGTAACGCCCCAGTCCGTTCTCTCACCTTGTCAGCGTTGGCGCTGGTGTCGAAGCCAAGTACCTCGGCGTGGCCTTTCGAGGGCTTGAGCAGTCCGAGAAGCAGGCGGATAGTCGTTGTTTTTCCTGCCCCGTTCGGACCAAGGAATCCGAAAACTATTCCCCGGGGGATTTCGAGTGTAAGGCTGTCTACCGCACGGATTGAGTTAAAGTCACATGTTAGGCTGTTCGTTTGGATTGCAATAGAGTTCAAGATAATACTCCAAAAAGCTAATCATTAAATTTCAAGAGAAAAATAAAAAATTGATCATTAATAAAAATAAAGAGGAAAAAATAGTATATTAAATAAATTTCATTAAGCTAAATAATCATAACAGTTTTATTTGAAAATCTCCTCCTCTATACGATTCACTTCACGTCCGATGTCGCCTCCGACAGCAGGTTCGCGGCCATTGAGCACAGCCTGTGTGAAATCGTCAATATGCGGTTGGTGAATGTTCGCATGAGGGAGATGCGTCTCAGTGTGTTCGGTGCTTCCGGTTTTAATGGTCATCACACCTGCATTGAGCAGGGGAACGTGGATAGAGCCCTCCGTACCGAAAATATCCAGCGTATCCTGGGATTCAAATGTGGCGTGGGTTACGTTCAATACTGCATTCGGCCCGGATTCAAAGCGAAAGAAAGCTGTCCCTGTGTCTTCAACTTCCCTTTTGAATACAAGCTTATCAATGAAACCATGGACAAAGGTGATCGGCCCAAGGATATTCATGAGCGCCTCGATACGGTGGCAGCCGAAATCAAACATCGGCCCGCCGCCCGCGAGTTCTTTTTTGAGAAACCAGTATCGGCGCTCAGTAGGCTGAGGATTGAAATACTCGAAAGCGTTAATCTGCGCAAAAACCACTTTACCTATCTCGCCGGAGTCGACGATCTCTTTGATCCGCTCTATGACAGGATAGAAATGGCGGTAGTAGGCAACGTCGAGGGTGACGTTGCTCGTACGGCAGGCTGCGATCATTCTGTCACATTCTAGCGTATCCATTCCCATCGGTTTCTCGCAGAGCACATGCTTACCCGAATGCGCCGCATAGATAGCCTGTTCACAGTGCAGGTATACGGGCGTTGCAATATAGATGGCGTCTACCTCGTTATCGTCAATTAGTTCCTGCCATGTTCTATGCCATTTTCGTGCGCCGAATTCTCTTGCAAACGGTTCCGCCAGTTCGTGCTGCATCCGGTTAACCGCTACAAAATCACAGTTCGGCAGGTCCCTCAGTGCCGGCGCGACACGCTTCTTAGCTATGTCTCCGCAGCCGATAAGGCCCCATCGTAATTTTTTCATTATCAAACTCCTCGAAAGTCAAGATTTCAGGTTTCAAGTCTCAGGTTTCAGATATTTGGTAAGTTAGCCAAAAAATTACAAAGGTTTGTGAATAATTTTATATATATATATACTTGAATCCTTTGTGGCTTGCGGTTATTGATATTAAATATAATCTGTTAAACAATTTAAAGTCAATGATTCATCATATAAGATTCATCTTCTTACTGTTATCGGAGTTATAATGAAACCGCCTCCGGAGAAAAGCCTTGATACCGGGCCTTTTCGAAAAACCTACACCATCGGTGAAGAGATAGCAAACAGCATTATTCACGGTATCGGATTCGGACTGAGCGTGGCCGGACTGGTCATACTTGTCGTATTTGCGGCTTTTGGCGGCGATACCTGGCGGATTGTCAGCTTCAGCATTTACGGTAGTTCGCTGATTTCTTTATATCTTGCTTCGACTCTCTACCACAGTTTTCAGGGGCCTCGTGTTAAACGGGTGTTAAGAATCATTGACCATTCCTCAATTTTTTTTCTGATTGCAGGAACGTACACTCCTTTCATGCTGGTGAGCCTGCGCGGCACCATGGGATGGATCATTTTTGGTGTTATCTGGGGATTGGCTCTTGTTGGGATTATTTTTAAAGCTTTTTTTGTTCACAAATTCAGAATACTATCCACACTTGTATATCTGTCTATGGGCTGGTTATGTATAATGGTTCTGCCGGATATGCTGGCTAATATTCCCCGCGGAGGCATCATCTTTCTGGTTATTGGCGGAGCATTTTATAGTTTCGGAATCATTTTTTACGTCTGGCGTACATTGCCATTTAACCACGCAGTCTGGCATATCTTTGTATTGGGCGGCAGCATTTTTCACTATTTTGCTGTTTTACTCTATGTGTTGCCGGTAACTTGAATACATTACTTATATAATACGATTATAATACAATCCGGGAGAAGTAATGAACTATTCCGATTATACAAAACCAGATATAAACCGTCTCTTAACAGCGCTCAGACACAATGAACCCGACAGACTGCCGTATCTGGAAAACTGGATTACAAGTAAGGCAGTTTATGAATATGTTCTCGACCGCAGGCTTGATTATGACGTTCAGGATGTCCGTGTCGGGGGAATTTTAGTAGCCCCGGAAGATTATGTTGAATTCGCGGCGCGTCTCGGTATGGATGCTGTGTTATGTAATATTTCATGGCGGCCGAACAATGTTTTTATAAAAGCCAGCGACGGTTCCGAGCATTATGTTGACGGTACGGTAAAAACCTGGAGCGACCTCGATGATCTGGAGCCGCCTCTTCCGGTCGAGGAGCAGTTTATTTACATGGAACGCTACCTCAGAGCCGCCGAGGGTACGGGAGTCGGGATAGTCGCTAATTTCACCTCCTTTTTCGACAGCGCTATGCTCGCCGCTGGAGTAAATGATTCGTTTCTTATGTTTTATGATGATCGTCCTTTCATCGAAAAACTCATGGATATAATTCTCGATCACCAGGAAAAAGTTGCGCACGAGATATTTGCCCGTTACGGAGATGACATTGCATATTTTATGGTTAATGACGATATCGGACACAATAACGGTCTTATGATCAACCCCGACATGTTCGGTGAAATATTCCCACACCGCATGAAGCGGCTCATTGCTCCAGCGAAGGACTGCGGTAAGATTGTACTTATGCACACAGACGGTAAAATGGATAAAATCATGCCCATTCTCTACGAAACAGGAATAGACGCAGTACATCCTATTGAACCTGAATCAAACGACATTTTCGAAGTTAAGAAGCAGTGGGCGGGTAAAATGTCGCTTGTGGGTAATATTCCTACTGTGCTTCTGGCATATGGCACAAAGGATGAAATTGAAGAGCGTGTAAAGGAATATTGTATTAATCTGGCGCCCGGTGGAGGATATGTTCTCGGTTCCTCAACGAGTATTATGGAAGGCATTCCACCGGAAAATTTTGTCGCCATGATCGAGGCGGCACAAAAGTACGGGCGGTATGGTTCGCTCGGCGAAGATATGTCTGCCGGTTGAAACCAGGTGGAATGGAAAAAAGACAGGATTTTATTAAAAGGAGAATTGTACAGAGCAGTTTTCCTTTCACAGGTTAAATGATTTACGCTTGCCGTTCAGGGTGTAAATTTGTAAGTATGGATACAAATAACTTAATTATATAAAAGCAAACAGGGGGTTTAAGATGAACTGGGTTTCTTTAGCGAAAAAAACAGGCGTTTTCTTTGCTTGCGCAGTACTTATAACGGCAATACTGTTTAACGAAACGGTTTTTTCAGAGATTCCCCGGGCCTCAGTGCCGGGAGAACTGAAATCCATTCTACGAAAAGATCATCCGCGTATTTTTTTCAACTCCGATACCCTGCCGGCGGTTAAGGCGCGGGCGCTGAACGAGGAAGCCGAACTTTTTCAGCAGATAAAAGCCCGTGTGAATAAACTCGATTCCGAAAATCTCGAATCAATAGATTACGGCAATCAGGCGGCTGAGGCAGCCCTTGTGTACTTGATTACGGAGGATGAAAAGTACCTGAATCTTGCGAAAAAATTACTCGGTACAAGCCTTGAATATTACCATGAATGTTATGCCCGGAAGAAGCCGGTAAACTGGTACTCCTCTACTCGCATCAATGCCTGGGCGGCTTACGACTGGATATTCAACCGCCTCACCGAACAGGAAAGAAAGAGTATGGGCCGTTCATTTCTCGATGCGGTGGATCAGGTTCAGCCCACAAAAAAACGCCATTATTTTTACCCCCAGGAAAACTGGTCGGGCACGACAACGGGTTTCTATGGCAACAGGTCGCTTCTGTGGTACGCCGGGCTTGCCACATATGGTGAAGGAATAGATGACCGTGCCGAATCTTTCCTTGCCGAGGGATACAGGCTTAACATGGAACTCCTCGCTCACCGGAGGAAAGGTGCCGGCGATGATGGTGGTTCGGCTACAGCTTCACTGAATTATTCAATGGCGGCATATCCCTGGTCGGTGTTCAATTTCTTTCACACGTTCAAATCAGCGACCGGAAAAAATATTGCTCTCGACTGGCCTCACGTGTCCTACCTGCCCGGATATCTGTACTGGAACATGCTGCCCGAAGGCCGGGAGTTCGGTATAGGCGACTCGTACCATAATACAAATAAGATCAGTCTTGGCCATATGATGGCTCATATCATGCAGATAATTCACTTTTACGGTGACAGCAATCCCGACTGCGCAGCTTTCGCTAAATGGATGCTCGGCCGTTTGCCGAAGGGAAGGTTCTGGTCGTTTCCATATATTCCGCTTCTCCTGACAGAGAGGCACGATGACCTTGCTCCGATGGGACCAGCTAATGTCATGCCTTATGCCCGTCACTTTAAAAACATGGGGCAGGTATTTATGAGATCGGGCGCCGGGTCGGACGATACATATGCCATTTTGATGGCAGGCGGGGTGCTCGAGCAGCACAAGCATTTCGATAACAACCATTTCGGGATTTTTAAAAAAGGGTACCTTGCCCTCGATACAGGGTCGCGGCCTCCCGGACAGCATACCCAGCACTATTATCCGAGAACGATTGCTCATAACTGTATACTGATACATAAACCGGGAGAAGTTATGCCCGTTTATGTGGATAAAGGAGCCGGCGGCGGACAGAGGTGGGGCGCTCCCGCGCCGGAAGAGAAAGAACTCCCCGTTCCAAACGATGGCGGACAGAACAATCTTATGGGTTCTGAGGTTATTGCGTTCGAGACATGGGATGATTATTCCTATACGGCAGGTGACGCAACCGAAAGCTATTCTGCGGGAAAATGTGAGCTCGCCCTCCGTCAGCTCGTATTTTTCAATCCGGATTATTTTGTGATTTTCGACCGTGTAACTTCGACAAATTCCGAATACAGAAAAACATGGCTTCTTCATACCGCTTCCGAACCGGAATTTGATAAGGACATATTTACCGCCAATCATGAACAGGGCAGGATTTACTGCAAAACCCTCCTGCCTGAGAATGCCGAAATGGTTAAAATTGGCGGGCATGGAAAACAGTTCTGGTCGGGCGGTCATAACTTCGCGATGCCGAAGGGCCACGCCCTTCCCGATACAACCCAGCTTCTCGGCCAGTGGCGGGTGGAAGTGAAAACGTTTATGCAAAAAAAACAGAGTTTTTTCCTTCATGTCATTCAGGTCGGTGATAAGAGCCTCGGGAAAATGGTCGGTTCCGAACTGGTGAAGAAGGGCGACCGCATTGGCGCTCGTTTCTCCAGCGGTACACGGGAATGGGAAGTTGTTTTCGGAACAGACGGGATGGCATCGGGGCAAATAACCATCAGGGAAAACGGGATAACCGTTGTTAACCGTGAACTGACACAAAAAGTGACTTCTCAGAAGGGATTGTTCGGAACACATTAGGCGGATATTTCTTGTGCTTTATGAAACAGAAAAAATTGTCATTTGTTATGAAGTGACAGGGACAATATCGGAGAAAATTTTAGATTTCACCCGCTAACATGGAGCAAAACAGCATGGAAAGAACTGCGAATTGCCTTGCCAAGCTTGACAGAATGAATAAATCACTCCAGCATAAAGAACCGGACCGCGTTCCCATCAGCGATTTTTTCTGGGGGAGTTTTGTCGAGCGCTGGAAAAAAGACCTGAATTTACCGGCCGATACTGATATCTATCGCTACTACGACCTCGACTGGATTGTGACAGTACCGAATATGGATCCTCATATAAAAGAATTTGAGATTCTTCGGGAAAATGACGAAGAGGTTATCGTCCGCACCGGATTTGAAGCTATAATTCGCAAAAAATTCCATGACCCCATGCCGGAATTTATAGAGTTCGAGACCGATACCATCGAAAAGATGAATAAGTTTGTATTCGATGATCCCCTCGATGAAAGACGGTTTTTCAGCGGTGGCGACAACCAGATAGCAGGTGTCGGCGACAGTTTTGTCAGAAACTGTCCGCCCTGGATTGATTCTGTGAAATCACTTCATCCCGATTTTCCCGTTTACGGCAGCGTGTGCGAGGGTCATGAAATGCTCTGGAGGACAATAGGTTCAAAAAATGCAATGTTATGGATAGGACTATATCCCGATGAAGTAGGTCGTTTCGTGGAGAGAATCAACGAGTTTGCTCTCGAACTGACAAAAGCTCAGATTGATGCCGCCGGAGGTTTGCTTGACGGCATGGTGATATGGGGCGATGTGGCCTATACGAAGGATATGTTTTTCTCGCCGGACTACTGGCGCAAGTATTTCAAGCCCGGTGTAAAAGCAATAATTGATGTCTGTCACGAGCACGGTCTGCCGGTGATTTACCACGGGTGCGGCAATGTCATGAGGATATTCGAAGACTTTATAGAGATCGGGCTTGATTCATA
>JABHYP010000496.1 GCA_018656855.1 Candidatus Latescibacterota bacterium
CAATCGTATGCCAGTGCACGAAGCTGATAACCGGTATAGTCGAGGGGGTATTTTCCCCTGCGTTGCTCGCCACCAGAAGCATGTTGTAGAACCACCGGTAATCGGAATCCTCAAAGTCATACCAGCTGAAAAGCCTTGCCCACGGGTAAACCACCGGCATCGCGAACGTATATCCGGTCCCGGGGAAATCGTTGTACCACAGCCTGTATTTTGCATTCTGATCAGCAATATAAGGTTGGCCGTCAACGTAATATTCGAAGTAATCGTACCAGTATCGGCAGCCGTTGTGGGGATAGACGGCATAATTGCCGACAAGAACATCGGAAAACAGTGTTCGTACCGGTTCGGAGAAGGCATAGCGCTGGAGCCCGCTTCGAATGTCCCGCAGTTTCTTCTGGAAAACAGGGAAGTTGTCAATATCCTCGATGTGCCTGCGGCATCTTACGCATTTTTTAGAGGCTTCATGCGCACTGTTGAATTCTAAGGGGCCGTCAACCTCCCAGTCAGCCCAGATAAAATCTATGTCAATGCCCGCATCATTATATGCCTTCGCATAGAATTCAATCCGCTCACGGATAGCATCTTTTCTGAAATCAAGCGCAAACGGGCATCCCATTTTCTTTGATCCGAATGAATCGTCAAAGAACGGATTTCCCCGGCTGTCTACGTGGGCGGTTCGCTCATCGCCGTTGAAGAAAGAATAGAGGCATGATGTTGCATTGACATTTACCGGGACACCGAGTTTTTTCTGAGCACGTGCAACGGTCAGGCAGCGAGACAGGGTCTTTTCATGATTTTCTGGCGACCAGGAACAGACGAGGCCTATGCCTCTGTGGTCAAGCTCCTTCACAAGAATTTCTGCTGTCGCCTTATCAAGATCACCGGGATCCATTGCAGGCCATAGGTAGAGCGGCAGTCGTGTTCCGCGCTCAAACTGTAATGGCTTTGTGTTATCAAGGACAATCTGGATTTTCTCGGGCCATTTATACATGGCAGCATTCAGTTCCTCCGCATGAGACAGCTGCGTTAAAAGGAATAAATAAATTCCAAAAAATAACGGTATTTTCACAGAAAAGCCTTTCATTGAGTACTATAAAACTGAGTACATAGTTCCATAAATACTGTAACTTAATTGCCATCTGTCATTGCGAGAGAACGGAACGAACGAAGCAATCAAAAAGAGAAAATTGCTTCGGCTAAGCCTTGCAATGTCTGTGGCTGATTTTAAGCTTAATATGTCACAATATTTACGAAAAAAACCACCAAGCTGTCAATTGTCCTCCACCGAACCGTCATCAAATCTGAGTTCATCACGTAAAACCTGTTTGTAGGGATGAGCCTTTGCAACATCTTCATTCAATTCGAGCCCCAGACCGGGAGTATCAGGCACTCTCGCAAAACCGTTCTCGATGATAAATCTGTGCCCGTAAAACAGGTCGTCCTTCCAGCCGGTAGGTTTTTCAAATGCAAATCCTCCCATTTCCTGGATAACACTGTTGGGAACATTGAGTCCGATGTGAAGCTCAGCCATGACGCCAATCTTACTATAAGTATAATGTGGCGACATCTTGATGAACTGCGCCTCCGCCATTGCCGCTATCTTTTTAATCTCGGAAATACCACCGCAGTGAACAATATCGGGATTCAGATAACTCACAATATGTCTGCTGATAATATCCTCAAATCCCCACTTCATGAAATTCCTTTCGCCCATGCAGAGCGGCTGCGTCGTATGGTTGCTCAACCATTCGAGGGCATCATTAGATCCTTCGACCTGAATCGGCTCCTCAACCCAGAAGACACGGTAAGGTTCGATTGCCTTGCAGTACTCGAGCGCCATAACCGGATCCAGCCTGCCATGGGCATCGGTGAGTATGTCAAAATCATCGCCGCCTTCTATTCGCATGTTCTCAATAGCTTTAACAGCCCGCTTCAAATCCCACGGCATGGGAACTGTACGGTTGTCATCTATCCTTGTAACCGGAGGTCCTGTTTTAATGGCGTTATACCCATAACGCCTGGCGCGCTGAACTCCCTTTTTCCCACCGCCGGGACAGTACAGGCGAACTTTTTCCCGCGCCGCTCCCCCGAGAAGTTTATAAACCGGCATGTCAGCCAG
>JABHYP010000497.1 GCA_018656855.1 Candidatus Latescibacterota bacterium
TCAGAAGAGAGGCCATCAAAAACTACCGGCACACCGTCAAAGAAAAAACCCCGCCCCGGAACCAAACTCAGGGGTATCGCTTCATATTATGCCGATGATTTTCACGGAAAAATGACTGCCAACGGCGAAATATTTGATATGAACGGCCTGACCTGCGCTCCCAAGACACTTCCTTTCAATACATGGCTTGAAGTAAAAAACCTTGCAAACGGGCGTTCTGTTATCGTGAGGGTTAACGACCGCGGACCGTTTATTGCCGGCCGTATTCTCGATCTTTCGCTGGGGGCTGCAAAAATAATCGATATGATAGGAACCGGTATCCAGGAAGTTGAGATTGAAGTTCTGCCATAAAATAAAAAATACGGAACAAAGCTATAATTTATTATTCTATTGATACGTTGTTTATATTATTCTGGCAAATAAAAATGTTGCAAAATTTGTATGATTCACCAATTTTACCCCCCTTTGATTCCCCCCTGTCAGGGTGGATGCCGAAGGCAGGGGGTTTTATTTTTGCTAAACGCTGATGTGTAGTATTTAATCGCCGCAATATTAATTTTTTAATCTGAATTATATTTATCTTCCATTATGAATGATTTAAATATTGTAACTTCCTCCATAAGAAGAAGATGGAAACCGATCGCAATCGGCTCTGTTTTCGTAGTTGTCACTAACCTGCTTCATGTTGTAATACCCTTAATTGTTGGAAATACGGTTGATCTTCTGCGTGAAACGTTTATCATGCGGGACTTATTACTTGTGTGCGGGCTGATACTCTTTCTTGAGTTCACAAAGGGGCTGTCACGTTTTTTAATGCGGTATATCATTATCGGAACGTCATGGAAAATCGAAAATGACATACGAACACGGATATACAATCATCTTCTCAAACTTCCTCTCGCTTACTACAACAGGTCACGTACAGGGGATATAATAGCGCGGATAACAAACGATCTCACTGCGGTCAGGGCAATGGTTGGACCGGCGGTTATGTATTCGCTGAACGTAGGCATCCTTCTCCCATCGGCGTTTATTTTTATGTTTGCCATGGATAGTGAGCTAGCATTTTACGGAATAGCGCCGTTTCCTCTGATTGCACTCACCATTTATCTTGTCGGGAAAAAAATACATCGACTTTTTAAAAAAGTTCAGGAATCATATTC
Organism: Candidatus Latescibacterota bacterium; assembly: GCA_018656855.1. Lineage (GTDB taxonomy): Bacteria > Latescibacterota > Latescibacteria > Latescibacterales > Latescibacteraceae > JABHYP01. Next base: position 1,164 of record JABHYP010000497.1, read on the forward strand.
CGATATTTCTGCTCATGTGCAGGAAAATCTTAACGGGATCAGGGTAATAAAGGCATATACAAGTGAAAAACATGAGCTTAATACGTTGAAAAATTTAAGCCTCGCATACGTCAAAAATAACCGCCGCATTATTCAACTCCAGTCTTTTTTCCACCCTTTTCTTGATATCCTGGCAAGTACAGGCGTAATAATTGTTCTCTGGGTAGGCGGTAAAAAAGTAGTTTCAGGAGAAACTACGCTCGGAACACTCGTATCGCTTATCATGTATATAGGGCTCCTCGTCTGGCCGGCAATTGCGCTTGGCTGGATTATCGGCGTTTTCCAGAGAGGAACCGCTTCAGCGCGCCGTATAACAGAGATACTCGAAGAAGAAACCGAACGGCAGGGCGATAGCGCTGATCTACAGATTCTCACAGGTGCAATTTCAGTGAGAGATGTTCATTTCTCATATAATGGAGATGATGAAGCTCTCAAAGGTGTTTCATTCAATGTCAAATCCGGAGAGACTCTTGCAATCGTGGGAAGAACAGGATCGGGAAAAAGCACTCTTCTTGACATCTTGTCAGGTGCCTATTCTGTTAAGCGCGGTGTAATATTTTACGATGGTGTTGATATAAATGATCTTCCGCTCGTACAACTCCGATTTTCTATCGCGCTGGTGCCTCAGGAGACCTTCCTTTTCAGCGAGACAGTGGCAGAAAATATTGCTTTCGGCGATGAAAACGCCAGCGGTAAAGACATAAAAGCGGCGGCGGCCTTCGCCGCCATCAACGAGGAAATTGAAGCATATCCCGATGGATATGAAACAGTACTTGGGGAACGCGGCATCACAGTTTCCGGTGGACAGCGTCAGCGAATCGCGATCGCCAGAGCGCTTATCAGTAATGCTCCGATACTCTTTTTCGACGATTGCCTTTCAAACGTGGATACCGCCACCGAAATGAAAATATTAAAGAACATCAGGCAAATTATTAGTAATAAAACTGCTCTCATTGTTACCCAGCGCCTCGGTGCAATAAAGGGTGCAGATGAAATTCTTTATATGAAAAACGGTGTGGTTATTGAGAGGGGCAATCATGAAGAACTCATGACATTTGACGGAGAATATGCCGCTCTCTTTGTAGAACAGGAATCTCTGGAAACACTTGAATAAACGGAAAATTTATGATCGATTATAAAAACAAAGGAATATTGAAAGATTCTATAAGAGAATATTCTTTATTAGTTGCAATAAAGCGGCTTATGACCTATATCCGCCCCTATTCGACAATGGCTTTGGGCGCATTTATTCTCAGCATTGTCAGTTCGGCTCTTCTCGTACTGAGACCGTATCTGATAAAAATTGCAATAGATAATCATATAATCAGCGGCAATCTTGTCGGTTTGAACCGCTTGATGATATTGTTCATTGTTCTTTATCTTGTCCGTTTGATTGTGGGATATTTGATTGGATTAACAACCGGCCTGCTCGGCCAGAATGTTATGCATGATCTCCGGATGGATATTTTCACTCATATTCTTTCCATGGAGATGCGCTTTTTCGATCACAACAGAGTCGGAAGGCTCATGACACGCACCACGGATGATGTTAATGCCCTCAATGAACTTTACACTTCAGGGGCAGTACGAATCATGAACAATTCGAGCATTCTTCTTGGTATTATCATTATCATGTTTATCATGGACTGGAAACTGGCTCTGATTACTTTGACCATTACACCTCTTATGTACCTCGCAGCTCATATGTTCGCCAATAAAATTCGCGTTGTATACCGTAATATAAGGAAGGGAACAGCCCGTCTCAGTGCATTTCTGCAGGAAAGCATTCAGGGTATCCGCATTATTCAGCTCATGCGCCGAACATCATGGAGCTTTAATAAATTTTCGTCATATTCAGAAAATATTATGGGTTCAAGAATTGCCAATGTAAAATATTACGGTTTGTTTTTTCCGGTAATGGAATTTATCGGCGCACTTGGTCTGGCAGTCATACTTTCTTCCAGCGGTTGGCGCATACTCCAGGGCACGCTCCAGATAGGCGTCATAGTGGCGTATATTCGTCTTGTTGACATGTTTTTCTGGCCGGTAAGAGAACTTGCTGAAAACTTTAATGTCATGTTATCCGCCCTCGCTGCAAGTGAGCGAATATTCACACTTCTCGATACCAGGTCGGGGATACGCGATCCAGAGATGCCCGCTCCGAAACCTGCGGGAACAGAAATAGTTTTCGATAAAGTTTGGTTCGCTTACGATGGTGAGGACTGGGTGTTAAAGGATATTTCTTTCAGGGTAGCGCCCGGTGAACGTGTGGCTTTTGCCGGCCCTTCCGGAGCGGGTAAAACAAGTATTGTCAGCCTGCTTCTCAGGTACTACGAAGTTAATCGAGGCCGAATACTTGTCGATGGCAGGGATATTCGCGACATCCCTCTTGCCGAACTTCGAGGACTTATCTCATTCGTAGGCCAGGAACCGTTTCTGTTTAACCGCTCCGTATCAGACAATATAAACCTCGGTGACGATAACATCAATTCGGAACGCATAAGAAAAGTACTAACGAAAATGCGCGCCGACAAATTTTTCGACAGTCTTGAAAACGGGCTTAATACAGTTGTGCGGGAACGCGGCTCACGTCTCTCTCAGGGGCAGCAACAGCTTGTGAGCTTTGCGCGTGCACTTGCCACAGATCGTAAAATTCTCATATTAGATGAGGCGACCTCGAGCGTAGATACATTTACCGAGAATCTCATCCAGGAAGCGGTTCCGGTTCTTATGGAAAACCGTACATCCATCGTGATCGCACACCGGCTTTCCACGGTTAGAAATGTAAACTGTATCCATGTTATCGCGCACGGTAAAATACGTGAAACCGGTTCTCATGCAGAACTCATGGAGCGTAACGGATTATATGCGAAATTATGTAAAATGCACATGGAAGAATGAATGGCTGAAAACAAATGCCTTGAAGGAGAAAAGGTAAAAATCAAGAATTTGAATTATAGAGTCTGGAATTTTGAATCTGAAATCTGATTTTTTTCGGAAGGGACGGTTGTTATGCAGGTCTCACCTCGAAAAAACGTTTTAATTTACGGGCAGATATATTTGTATGTTTTTGTGGCAATTCTTGCTGTTATGTGTGTAGCTCTTTTCAATGCAAATAATGCGCTCAATGAGTCTCTGACACAGGCTCATGAAGAAAATTCATCGATAAAAGAAGAAAATGAACTTATTGCCGACATCCTGAAAAAGGTACGGACACAAAATAAAAATCTCTTGAGAAACCAGTCTGGCCCGAACGAGGAAGAGATTGATGAATTAAAACGCAAAGGGCTTGATGATCCGTATAACAATATAATCAGCGATCTCGGTTCGCGCAGGGAACTGATACCATTAAAAGACGAATCAGGCGCCCGGCCATCGGTTTTTGAAAATGTCAGCATGTACCTTTTAAATTCTAAGTGGGCTTATGCCTCTTTCGACTACGACAGCACTTTGGAGCAGACACTTCTTGAGTACCGTGTTTCGGACAGCGGTGAGATTATATGGGAAGCTGGAGTTTACCCACTTCTTTCAATATAACACACCATATACATCCAACCAAAATATTTATTTCTTTGTACATTTCATAAATCACAAAACAAGCCATACACAAGCTTATTTGTGTGGTATTTATGTTTTTGTGCTTTTTTAA
>JABHYP010000498.1 GCA_018656855.1 Candidatus Latescibacterota bacterium
AAAATTCTGGAAACTGATCTTAAAGCTCAGGAAATCACAAATTACGGTGAAGTCAATCCGGCAGGCGGACACAGAATAGAACTTTTCTTTCAGCGCAAATTTATGACAATCGCTCGTTATCCGGATGAAGAATGGCTTAAAATCGCCGGTGTTCCGCAATCCGGCAAAAAGATGATTAACCGCGGGCTCGACCGTGACAAATCCCCGGTACCGAGAGGACGTCACTACGGCAGGTTTACCTACAGCGGCAGTCGTCCCGAACGCTGGAAGGAATCGGACGACATCTGGGTTCACGGCTACTGGACATGGGACTGGTCCGACCAGTATTTGAAGGTTAAAAATATTGACAAAGATAAACGAGATATTTATCCGGCAGAGCCGCACCATGGTTATGGTTACACAAAAAACCAGAGGTACTATTTTCTGAATATTATGGAAGAACTCGATGCTCCCGGAGAATGGTATATTGACAGGACAAAAGGTGTTTTATACTTCTGGCCACCCTCGCCTATTAACGAAGGGGACGCGGTTGTATCGATTTTGGAAGATACGATGCTATCTCTTGAGGAAACCTCGCACATAACTATCCGGGGGATCATATTTGAGTGTTCACGCGGCGGCGCAGTTCATATAACGGGTGGAGCGCATAATAAAATTGCCGGATGCACCTTTCGTAATTTGGGACAGACAGTCGTTAAAATTGACAGCGGAACGGAAAACGGCATTACATCCTCTGATATATATGATATCGCCGCGGGCGGGGTCATTCTTAACGGAGGAGATCATAAAACGCTTACCCCGGCAGGAAACTACGCTGTCAACAATCACATCCATGATTTCGGCAAAAGGATAAAAACATACACACCGTCAGTACAGGTCACAGGTGTGGGAAATCATGTTGCACATAATCTCATTCACGATGCCCCGCATACTGGAATATTTCTTGTGACGGGCAGAGTCGGAAATGATCATATTATCGAATACAACGAATTACACTCCCTCGCAAAGGAAACCGGGGATGTCGGCGCTATCTACCTCTGTGCGCGAGACTTTACCTTTCGCGGAACTGTAATCCGCCATAACTATCTTCACCATCTTCTGGGTCCCGGACTTCACGGCGTAATGGGCGTATACCTTGATGATTTTACAAGCGGGACAACAATTTACGGAAACGTGTTCTACAGAGCGGGACGTGCGAGTTTCATCGGTGGGGGACGCAATAATACCATCGAGAATAACATCTATATAGAGTGTGAGCCTTCAGTGCATCTGGATGCCCGGGGACTGGGCTGGGCGAAAAATTATTTTGAAAATAACAACCGGTTTGTCGATCTTATGAATGCGGTTAATTACAGAGAACCGCCGTACAGCGAGAAATATCCCGAACTCCTCACGCTTCAGGATGATGATCCGGCAGTTCCTAAATACAACAGGATACTGGGCAATGTATCATACGGCGGGAGATGGTTCGACCTGTATAACGGTCTCGATTTCTCCATTTTTACCATGAAAGACAACCTGATTGCCGATCCTGATCTCTGCAGATGGCTGAAGAAGGGGCAAAAAGATTTTATCACATACAAATCCGGTGATCAGGAGATCATTGATGAGCTGAAAGAAAACAGGATTATTGAAACCGATCCGGGATTTGTAGACCTTGAGAATGAAAACTTTCAACTCCGGGACGATTCCCCGGCATATGCACTCGGTTTTAAAAAGATACCAATAGAGAAGATAGGTTTGTATATTGATGAGTACCGGAAAAGTTTACCATAATAATAACATTGACGTACATTTCCTTGAAAATAGATAGAAAAATGTTATAACCACTTTTTATAGAACGTTGAGGATTGAAAATAGTAAACGCAATGCATAAAAAATCGCAGAAAAAGGTAAAAAGAGAATATATCTTGAATTTTATTCACAATCAGTGATTGATGTTGAATATTTATTCATTTATTATCGATCCCTGAAATCCCGTTTAAATCTTTTTGAATTAGTGGTCAATTTTTATAAATAATGTGACATATAAAGTTTATATCAAGCATAGTCATTGCGAGGCATAGCCGAAGCAATCCCTTCTTTAGATTGCTTCGTTCACTCTGTTCACTCGCAATGACAGGGAGTAATTACTCGCAATGACAGAGAGTAAATACGCTACAGTATTTATGAAACTGTGCGATTTGTGACTAACCATATAAAACTTGAACTTGTAATCTGAAACGTGAACAATAATATGGAGAATTGTGCATTATGATAAAGAAAAAAGCTCTTATTACAGGCATAACGGGTCAGGACGGAAGTTATCTCGCCGAATACCTTCTTGAAAAAGGGTACGAGGTTCACGGACTTGTCCGGCGGGCAGCGATCGAAGACCCGGCACACCGTATGAGCCGGATTTACCACATCGTCGACCGGCTGAACCTCCATTCGGGTCTGATCGAAAATTATGCGAGCATGTACAGTGTTATAGCCAGTGTAAAACCCGATGAGCTTTACCATCTCGCGGCTCAGAGTTTCGTTGCCGAAAGCTTTGAGGATTCATTTTCCACTTTGAACGTAAACATTTTCGGGACATTGAACACTCTTTCCGCGATCAGGGAACTGGCCCCGAACTGTCGGTTCTACTTCGCCGGCTCCTCGGAAATGTTCGGCAAAGTTGCCGAGTCTCCCCAGAACGAACATACGCGTTTCCACCCGCGGTCTCCGTACGGTATCTCGAAAGTTTCCGGATTCGATCTGACGAGAAATTTCAGGGAAGCGTACGGTCTATTCGCAATATCTGGGATTCTTTTCAACCACGAGTCGCCGCGCCGAGGGTTTGAATTTGTCACGCGCAAAATATCATCGCACGCCGCTAAAATCAAGCTGGGTCTCGCAAACGAACTTGTTCTCGGGAATCTTGACGCGCGCCGTGACTGGGGACACAGCCGTGAATATGTCAGGATGATGCATGCCATTCTCCAGCTCGATGTTCCCGAAGATTTTGTTATCGCCACTGGAGAGACACATTCGGTGAGGGAATTCTGCGAGCTGGCATTTTCCGAGTTAGGGCTTGACTGGGAGGACTATGTTCGCATCGAAGAAAAGTTCAAACGTCCAAGCGAAGTTGAACTCCTTGTAGGCGATTCCTCAAAAGCGAAGGAGAAACTTGGGTGGGTGCCGGAAATCCGGTTCAAGGATCTCGTCGTGGAAATGGTTCGGGCGGATTATGAGCGGTTTAAGAAAGAGGTTAGGTGATGTGATGAATAAAGTAAATTGGTTTAATAACATGTCCTTCTTATGAATTACAACCTTTAAAATTATCTTTCTATATTGTTATCTTTTGCTCGTTTTTCAAGGAGTGATTTCGATAATTTTCCACCGGTCTGTAAGACTCCGGCTATTTTTTCAAAGTATTCAGGTGTGAGAGGTTTAAGGGTTATCTCGCCGCTTCTTTCTTCAATATACAGCTTCCTGCCAATAATAATCAAACCGGCCGCTATTAATTTGCAATCTCTTCCTTGAGCGCCGCAGCGATTCGTTTGACCGCCTCGACAATAACATCTTCATCGGGTCTTGAGAAACAGAGCCGGAAGTGGTTATGATGTTCATGGTCGAGATAGAAGAAATTACCGGTAAAGTACATTACCTTATTCTTCGCGGCCCTTTTAAACAGGCTGTCGAGATCAACATTTTCGGGTGTGGTCACCCATGAGTAGAATCCGCCATGCGCGCGTGTCCAACTCACTCCTTCCGGCATGTATTCATCGAGAGCCCCAAGCATGGCATCGCGCCGTGAGCGATAACCCACGATAAGTTTCCCGATATGGCTGTCTAACCAGTTGTCGACATGGAGTTCCGCTATGATTTCCTGGTTCAGTGAAGGCGAACCGACATCAAACATAGGCCGGCACATGTTCCATGTCGCCACAAGTTCTTCGGGAACAACGGCCCAGCCTACGCGGAAACCCGGCGAAACGAGCTTTGAAAAACTACCGAGATATATAACCCTGTCCGAATTATCGAATGCCTTGACCGGGGTCTGGTCCGCATCATCATAGAGGAGTTCGCAGTAGGCGTCATCTTCAAGAATGAAGCAGTCGAATTCCTCGGCTATGCGGGGGAGTTCCTCTCTCCTCTCACGGCTTATCATGATACCCGCAGGATTGTGGTAGTTGGACATGATATAGATGGCTTTGGGATGAATCCCTTCGCTTTTGAGGCGGGTGAGAGTATCTTTGAGCACATCGGTTCTGATGCCGTCTTCATCGATGGGAACCTCGATGAGGTTAAATCCCCAGTTCTTTATCGAATCCAGCACACCGAGGAATGTCGGCGCCTCAATAATCATGGTGTCTCCCGGATCCATAATCATCCTGACAACCATATCAAACGCGTTTTGAGAGCCGGCGGTCATGACAATGTTATCGGGTGAAACATCGACACCGCGTTTTTTCATGCGGTAGGCAACCGCCTCACGGATTCGGAGCGTTCCCTGAGGGTCGCCGTAAGGGAAAATGGCCTCAGGGTTGTTTTTTATGAGTGAACTGGTAACCTCGGCTACTTTTTCTGTCGGGTAGGCATCAGGATACGGAACCCCGGGGCAGAGGCTTAAAATGCCCGGTTCTTTGGCATTACGCAGAAATTCTGCTATATCAGATTTTCTAAGACCCGAAGCCCATGAAGAATAACGAATTCCCGCCACATCTTTCTCCTTTTCAGCGCTATTTTAATACGTTGTCAGTAGTCAGTGGTTACATTTAATAATTCTAACACTTAACATCTATTTAATCCCGTGTTTCCTTTTATATTCCGCCCAGTTTTTCTTCAACTCGACAAATTCTTCAAGGGAATTTCTAAGTATAAAAGGATTTTCCCTGAGTTCCTCGCCGATGGTGGATGATGGGCGAACTCCGTAATCGTGCCCGGGCCAAACGCGGGTATCCTCAGGAAGAGGTATGAGTTTTTCATGGAGACTTCTGTATTCATCGCGGGCATCGTTACCTAAACCGGTGCCGCCGACCTTGCCGACGAAAAGGGTGTCACCGGTCACAACTTCCTTCTCCGCAAGAATACATATCGAATCCTGCGTATGT
>JABHYP010000499.1 GCA_018656855.1 Candidatus Latescibacterota bacterium
AAGAGAAAACAGATGACCTGTCACAATACGGTCTTGATGATCCTTCATTCATCATTACACTGACGATGCAGCTCGGTATGCCCACAAAGATTCTTCTGATTGGAAACCAGCTTCCGGATAAAAAAAATATGCATTACGCAAAACAATTTGATAAAGACCTCATTTTCGCCCTTGAATTCAGTTTGATCAAAGTACTTGAAAGAGATGCAATCTGGTTATTAGATAAACAGCCGGCGAGATTCAACCGGGAAATGGCCAATAAAATTGTTCTGGAAACCACGGGAGAGCCCATCGAGTTTCACAAGGATGCAACTGAAAACTGGAATGTTGTATCTCCGATAGATAAAAACGTGTCGAGAGAATCAATAAATCTTCTTTACAACATAAGTTGTTTTATGGTGGTAAGAGAAATTGTTACTTATGAACCGGAACCTGGTAATTATATCGAAGTCGGACTTGACAAACCAAAAATAAAACTCAGCATTTATTTTAATGACAGTTTATTATCAAAGGTATTATATGGAAATTCATTCATGACAGACAATGAAAACACCTATATTAGAATAAATGATTTGCCGGTAATATTTTTAACAGATGCCAAGATTAATTCTAATGTTAATAATGTATTAAAAGAAATATTCAGCGAATAATTTTATCTTTATGAAGAAGAGAGTTATTTATCCTGTAGTTCTTATTCTCAGTATTTTTTATGGGGGAGCGATACTCAGGGCGCTTCCCCCTGAAAATCTTATTGTTGAAATTAGAACTTCGCAGCAATCACCGTCAATCGGCGATTCCCTTTCCATTTTCTGTACTGTTATAGTTCCACAAGGTGTCCGGGTCAGCGAACCGCATCTTCCCGGTCGTTCCCTTTTTATCGACATTGAAAAAATCTGGCAAAAAGAGGAAGCGCTTGATGCGGGCGATACCCGGAAACACTTCGGTTTTCGCACGTATGTCATAAGTCCCGATACACTGACTCTCGGACCGTTTACCGTACAATACACAACAGCTGAGGGTGATACCGGAAAAGTCTCATCCAACGAGATAAAACTTCTGGTTAAAAGTGTTATCAATAATCCTGAGGAACCTCCGTATTCCCTGCCAAATCGTTCCCCGATGGATATTACCGCCCGGAATTTACCTGCATGGCTTAAAATACTGTTAATCGTACTGGCATTGCTTGTTATTGCCCTGGTGGTATATATAGCTCTGAAACGAAGAAAGAGCATCCCTGCGTCTTCTTTGCCAATGAAACCGATAGACGAGATACATGTATTCGAGCGGATACGAGCTATGAAACTTCATGAAAAGGGACAAATAAGGGATTTATATATACAGGTATCCAATGCCATGCGCAGTTTTATTCACAGAAACATGCAGTTTGACGCGTTATTTGAGACCTCTGAAGAAATAGTTATGAATCTTTCCCGCAATTCCGTTGAAAGATCGATCTTGGACCCGATCAGCGAGGTTTTTGAAGAATCCGATATGGTCAAGTTCGCAAAATACATACCCACTGTCGAACAGAGCTCAACAATTATTGACCGCGCTCTAAAACCGGTTAAGTCGGTTCTGAAAGAAATTGAGCGTGAAAAAGAAAGACTTGCCGCCGAGAGTGAGGCATCCTCCAGTCCGGAGAATAAGGGTGATGTCCTCGTCGGAACCGCGGTGGAAAAGTCGAAAGGTAAAAGCTGAAATGTTCCGTTTTGCTGATCCTGTCTTTCTGATTTTGCTTGTCATTCCGATATGGATATTTATTTCATACTTTATTAGAAAAGGGCGCACCGATCCCACGATGCTTTTTCCGGATATCAGCGTTTTCGGGAAAATCGGAGCCGGAATGGGCAAATTCAAGCGCGTGCTGTCCCTTTTTCTTGTGACAGAAGCAATTTGCCTTTTGATTTTTGCGATGGCGCGTCCGCAATCAGGCATGTCCATGAACACGAGAACAGAGCACGGTATCGACATTATTCTTGTTCTGGATATTTCCTCAAGTATGGAAGCCCTGGATTTTCACCCACTTACGCGTTTTGAAGCTGCAAAAGAAGTGGTGAGCGATTTTATAAAGCTGCGAACAAGTGACCGTATCGGGCTTGTGGTATTTGCTGCACAAAGCTTTACTCTCTGTCCGCTCACGCTTGATTACGATATGCTTGCTGCATTTCTTGAGCGGGCGGAGGAGTCGCGAATTGAGGATGGTACTGCCATAGGATCTGCAATAGCAACATCCGTCAACCGCCTCCGCGATTCGGATGCCAGAACAAAGATTATCATTCTGCTTACTGACGGTATGAACAATCGTGGGAATCTTGATCCCCTTACCGCCGCTCGAGTAGCCGAATCGTTGGGAATAAAGACATATACCATCGGCGTTGGAACCGAAGGGAAAGCTCCTATCAGGATAGACGGACGGCTTTTAAGCATGGAAACACATATTGATGAAGAAACTCTTAAAGAAGTAGCAAGGATAACCGAAGGGAAATACTACAGGGCAAAAAATGCACGCGAGTTGCAGGGTATTTACGACGAAATAAACAAACTTGAAACATCCGGAATTAAGTTTAATGAATGGGTTGAATATGACGAGATGTATGCCGGTTTTCTCAAAGCAGGATTGATACTTCTTTTGCTTTCTTTTGCCCTTGACAGAACATTTCTGAGGAGACTGCCCTGATATGGCTTTCAATAATCCTACTGGATTCTGGCTCCTGCTTATATTACCCGGATTTTTGGCCGCGGGTGCATTATTCACTTTATTGCACAAAAGGGACAGGGGACGTTTTGCAATCCCGGAACTTTATAATACACTTACACGTTCAATAAGCATAACGAAACGAAGAATCAGGTGGATATTATATACTCTGGGGATGCTTTTTCTTTTTATCGCTATAACAGAACCACGGTTCGGAACAAAAACGGAGATCGTAAATCGTATGGGAGTTGAAATAGTTATCGCCCTGGATACTTCGTACTCCATGCTTGCTGAGGATTTAAAGCCCAACCGTATCGAACAGGCGAAATATGCGATATTTCACATTATCAACAATTTAAAGGGCGACAGGGTAGCGCTGCTAGCATTTGCAGGGAAATCATTTATACAATGCCCTCTCACAACAGATTATGGCATCGCGAAGACAATGCTTGAATATATAGATGCGGGTATCATTCCCGAGCCGGGAACAAACCTCGGAGAAGCGATAAACGGTTCGATCAGATTGCTCGAAAAGGGTTCGGAAGCGGGCAGCGAAAGCCAGATCATTATTCTTTTTACCGACGGCGAGCATCTTACCGGTGATATGAAAAAAGCGACGAGAGAAGCCGCATCGAAGGGAATACGTATTTTTACAGTTGGCCTTGGAACACCATCAGGCGAGATTATCCCCATCCGCAATGAAAAGGGCGAGATCGAAGATTACAAAAAGGACAGAAGCGGAAATGTAGTTGTCACTGCCCTCGATGAGGAAACGCTCGAGGAAATTGCGTACAACACAAACGGAACTTATGTGCGGATAACTCATGGGGAAATTAATATGCAGGGCATCATCGATCAATTAGGCATAATGCACAAGACGGACATTTATGAACGCAAGATATCGCGCCTTAAAGAGCGTTACCAGATTCCGCTCGGAGTTTCTCTGTTTTTCTTCCTGGCCTGGCTCATGACGGGTGAAAGACGCAGCAGATATTCCGATTACAGACTGAGAGAGACAACATGAAACATACTTCATTTTTTTTATTGTTTTTCCTTATACTGTGTATTCCTGTTTCCGCGAAGGATAATGCGGCGTCCGAAAACAAAAAGGGCATAAAAGCCTACGAATCAGAGAATTACACCGAGAGCGCAAATCATTTCAGGGATGCGGTAATAGAAAGGCCGGATTCTCCCGAACTGAAG
>JABHYP010000500.1 GCA_018656855.1 Candidatus Latescibacterota bacterium
AGCCATAAATGACGGGACGTAATTCCTGGTTTCCCGTGGAAGGGTCATTGTCCAAAAATCATCGTTTCCCGCCCGGTGCTGACGGGTAATTCGACTCGGCCTGCAGTTGTACGCAGCCATAACAAGTCTCCAGTCACCGTACATTTTATATAAATCCTTGAGGTGCTGTACTGCTGCCTTTGTAGACTTTAACGGGTCTCTCCTTTCATCGATCCATGTTGTCCGCTTTAATCCATAAAGCCTTCCAGTTGAATAAATAAACTGCCAGAGACCTGAAGCCCGTGCTCTTGAATATGCTTTAGCGCTGAATCCGCTTTCAATCATGGATAGATAGGCTATATCAAGCGGAAGACCTTCTTCATCGAGAATTTCCTGGATTAAAGGGAGATAGCGGCCGCTTCTCTTCATCCATTTTTCCATTTCAGTACGACGCTGGGTCTGAAAAAAATGGATGGATTTCTTAACCTGGTCATTGTAATCTATCGGAACATCACAACGTAATGATATTTTTTTAATGATTGTTCTCAGTTCATCATCGGTCCATTTTCCATTCTTAAACTCTTCGGGATCAGATGCTGACAGTTCCTCAAGCCACGCCATTGGATCTTCACGATTAATTGTGTCAACATCGTTTAATATTTTTCCATATTCCTGAAATAATGATGAGAGTGTATTTCTGTACTGTATTACAAGTGATTCATCATTGATATTATCGAGGACAACCTGAGTTGACAGAAGTGATGCACTGTCAATTTTCGTTTCAGCAAGGCTGAAATCACCCTCTTCAAGGGCATCAAGAGCATCATTTTGATACTGTAAAATCTGTGCAAGAATTGCTTCTTCTTCAGAATAAATGCTTTCTACATAGGTGGAATCTTCAAAATCGAAGGTAGTGGAAACCGGGGGTTCTTGAACATGGAAATCCTTTTCAGGTGAATCTTTTTTATAATTTTCAAAAAATGATACGCAGCCTGTTATTGATATAATGAAAAAACATAAAAAAACTTTCCCGACAAAACGGCATTCCATACATCAACCTTTCTTCTTATGGTGTGTTATTTTTTGTAATAATCCACCGTGATTCTTTAAAGCCTTTATCTTTCAATATTTTTACATATATCTCAGCTTCGGCCTTAGTAGTAAAATCTCCTACACGTACTCTGTAAAACGGAGTATCATAATCTATCCCTACTTTTAAATCCACTTTTGAGCGGGCGCTTCTCGCAAGTTTTTCCGCACTTGCCTGATTTTCAAATATACCTAACTGTACTCTGTATCTATAAATGGAAGATGATATTTCCTCATCACGAGTACCTGGGGCAGATCTTCTAGTGGAATTATTATTCATCCCATTATTTTGTAGGTTATCAGTAATATTATCCGTTTCTACTCTTTCATTGGATTGAATTTCGGATGCTTTATTCCTGCTGTTTTTCTGCGGGGTAAACTCATCACCATACTTAAATGGGTCAATAAAATCACTGACCTCCATTTCCGTACGGTCAACGGCGTGCCTGCCGCTGCTGCATCCCGTGAAAGAGAAAAAAGGAAAACTTATGATAATTAAACAAAAAATATTAATCCTTTTCATTCCGGGGCTCCGATCGTATATGATTCAAGAATTGAACCAATACTGCCAATCAGAACTTTACTTGCCATTTTCACCGGCATTTTCTTTTCGTCATCGGTGAGCCATATTGTTAATTTGCCTTTTTGTTTGAAAATTCCTTCTGACTCCAAAATAGGTTCGATTTTAATACAGCTAAACGTTCCCGCAGGCACCTTTACTTTTTCTCTGCCATGGATAATTATTTTAAGAAAATACACTTTCCCATCTGCATATACTTCAACGGATTTCGCTCTTCCGATCTCAAGATCGATCGTTCTGATATAATATAAAGCGCTCAAAACATCCTGCACATAAAGGGGAATCTCTTTTAATGCATGTTTCTTTTTTGTATTGAGTGCTATAAGACGGTCGTGGTAGAAATCAACAATTCTGTCAGATTTGTAATTTCCTTCGCTAAGTTTTTTTTCAAATCGCCTCGAAAATAAGCCGTCAACATCAAGATACGTTACAACATTATCCCGCACCTTATAGAAAGATGAAATAAAATCATTTGAATGCGCGGTGGTCTTAATATGATAGCATAGGCCTCCATTAACCTCTTTTTTCTCCTTAACGGACATTGTTGCGGTTCCGGCTTGATAGAAACCATATTTTATTGCAAATTTTAAATGCTCGCCTACTCCCCAGGAATTATTTGTTATATCACGTTTGACAAACTTACCGCGAGGATACTTTTTAGCAATCTCTCCAGTCAATTCACGGCCATCCAATCCTTGTATACGCCATTCTTTCTCTGGAATGTATGCTACAAGATAATTTTCTGGAAAATCATATGGATGAATATCAGCGGTCGAGGCCCGCACAATAACTTCCTGTTCGATAATTGGCATTGTATCTTTATCTGTGCTGGTATATGTATCGTTCGTATTTTTCGCTTTCGCAAAGGTATCAGGATTGCTCTCATCCTGCCTCATATCCACGTTTACCGGTTCGTCGTTTGAAGTGATATTTTTAAAGCTGGTATTACTGGCATATATTGAAACAACAGGAAATTCATTATCATATTTTATGGGCGCAGAATCTTTATCATGAAAATTTTCTTCCAGTGCAGTTCTGTCGAGAAAAGGTGTTGGGGATATTATTGAAGTCGATTCAGCTGCTGATTCACAGTTATTACCTGGCATATGCGCCTTAGAGAAATCTTTACCTGTAGTACCATCATTAGTATTGATGATGAAAAGAATGGCAAAAAACAGTATCAAAGCTTTACGAAACATTATTATTCTCCGTAAAGGCATTGCCTGTCTTAAGAATTACCAAATATCCTAATGAATAATAACTGTCAGTTTGATTTTCATACATACTATCTATTTTTTACTCCTGAAATAGATTTCAGATTCTATAATAGTCCGTTGTCCGTTGTAATATTTCAAAATTGAGCATTGAGAATTGTATTTACTCCTCACTCTTTTCCTTATACCCCATTTATTCAAAAAGACTTTTATATATTTGAAGAGTCTTTTCAACTGTTTGTTCGAATTTATTTTTCTCTAAAAATTCTAATGACCGAGAACCCATTTTTTTTCTTCGTTCCGGGTATTCAATCAAATAATTCAATTTCTCATTAAATAACATGTAGTCACCAACCGGAACAATTAATCCATTTACTTCATCCTTTACAAGCTCAGGAATTCCTCCAGCGCTTGTTGCTACGATCGGTAGGCTGAAATACATAGCATCAAGGATTGATGAACAAAGCCCTTCTTCCTCGGATGAAAGAGCAAAAATGTCGCTGGCTCTGTAGACTGCTCCAATATCCTCAATAAAACCTAATAATATAATAGATTTTTCCAGTCCAAGGTTAGAAATATTTTTCTTAATTACCGATTTCATTTCCCCTTCTCCGGCAAAGAGGAATTTCACATTCGGATGTTTTTTTACCACTTGATTCGCTGTTTTTATTAAAACATAATGAGCTTTATGAGGTGCAAGAGCCGCAACTGTGGAAATCACTATCGTTTTTTCCGATATCCCCAGTTCAGCTCGCAAATCCCTGCATTCACCATTGGTTAATAATTTTTCCTGTACAAACCCGCTCCTGACTGTTTCCACTCTTTTCGGATCAATGCCGTCCTCTACAAGTATTCTTTTGACAGCATCTGAGACAGCAATGAATTTATCAACTGAAAGTCCATATTTGAATCTTCTGCTGAAATAATTATTAATATGAAAGTCAACTCGTCTCGATACAACAAGCTTACAGGAGTCTAAATGCCACAAGGCCATAAGGGCAACAGAATGCGCATGAGATGTATGAGCATGCACAATTTTAATTTTTTCACGTTTAATATATGTTCGCAGTTTGAGTGCGGAAACAACATCCCATTCCCCTCTGAGAGGAAGGTGAATAACGTGTATACCGGCATCCTGTGCGCGTTTAAATATAATGCTGTTTTGCTTACAAAAAAGAACGTTTTTTTGATTACGGGCATTAAGTTCTTTAATAAGTTCAAGAACCTGTCTTTCTCCGCCGCGCCACGATAATGCCGTATCTATATGGGCAATTTTAAGTTCACTCATTCAGAAATCCTTGATAATTCGTAAAGTCTTGCATATTTCATGAACGTATACCATGCTCCCATAGCAGATGCAATTATTCCCTGTCCACTGTCAAGAAATCCGGCCCTCAATACATACATTTTTAAAAATTTAGCCGGTGGTCTGAAAATAATATCCAGTAAGGATGATTTCCGGCCGGTTCTGGCTTCACGCTCTGACCATAATTCTGAATAGTTGCAGATTGTATTTAAATGGTCTCCGAGATTTGCATAAGGCCTGTGAAGAAAATCGCCGGAAAGATACCCTTCACTTCCCGATCCTTTAAGGGTCTCATGA
>JABHYP010000044.1 GCA_018656855.1 Candidatus Latescibacterota bacterium
TGATTTCCCCCTCGTCGAGACTGTCTGTCGCTTCCTTGCGATAACGGGCGATAAACGGAACGGTAGCGCCATCCTCAAGCAAACTCACGGTTGCCCGCACCTGACCGTTCGAAAAGTTGAGTTCTTCGGCAACTCTTGAAATATTGTTAGTGGCAGATTCCATTGTGCTTATCTATTCCCCTTTCAAAATGGCATACGAAATTTATACTTAAGACCGCTTTCGTTGTTGGAGGCAAACGTTTATATCATAGTAATAACTTCAATTCATTAGTGTAAGGTTAAAATATAAATAAAAATAGGCGACATCGTTATTCTAATTAAATATAGATTACGCCTAATCATTTATCGATTCAGAACGAGAGGGATTTTCCATGATTAGGAATACGTTATTTTCGCAGATTTTGCAACTCATTTGTCGTTTCCGTTTCAAAAAATGCGTTTATAAATACGATGTATAGATGACAATGCATTCCTTCTTCCATTCATCTTCTATTACCAAGAGAAGTGGTCAGGGGATGAGTTCCGGGGAGGTGTGGGGGCATTTTTTTACACCGACAAAAGCATCGGGGAATTCTTTAGATTAAAGTTTTATATTATTTATTTCGAATTCCTTCAAATCCTACATGTGTGATGAAAAATTTCCTGGCCCTGATAAAAGCTCCTTTAATACTGCCTGTAATTTTTTTTATTTCATTAAATGTAAAACCGGCATGGAGTGATTCACGATACATTTTCTTCATTAACCAATCATAATGAAATCCAAAGATGCGAACGTAAAGTTCGAGAATCAATGAAGGGGGTCGCCTGAGATCTCTGATAATAAATCGAAATCCTTTATTTGTTACTCTGATTATTTCATGAATTGTAGGCAGTGGATTTGAAAGGTGATGAATGATTGAGTGACAAATTACTAATTGGAAAGATTCATCTTTAAAAGGAAGTTGGTTTGCATCAGCACAAATAAGAAATATTCGGTTCTCGAGTCCGGCTTCTTTAATATTAGACCTGGCTTTTTTTAGCATGTTATTAGATAAATCCAAAGCGATAATATGGGCTGCAGGAACCTTGCGCGCAAATTGGATAGGGATATTGGCAGTTCCAGTACCGACATCTAAGACTTTTGGATTTTCTTGAAGTTTTGACCTTTTCAGCAAAGTGATCGCGCGGTTAACAAACAGTTTCTCGACTAATCCAAGAAAATTTTTAGACAACCGGTCATATGAGTCAACCTCATCAGGATCATTCATTGCCCCGTTTTCAGGAATTCTATTCATTCACATCTTCTCAGAAAAATGTATTCAATCTGCAATAAAAAGTTTTGGTTCTAATTAATTGTCTATTTGAAATATTAAAATCGTATAAATATTTTATATACTGTAGCTTATCAATTGTAACATCAAAGTATTTGATAAAAAGATGAAAAAGAATTCTAAATATTTAATATCTACAATAATTTGGAATTCTTAACAGGTTCCCTTCTCTCAATAATACGACTAAAATAGCCATGATTTTCGTACTGAGGCAGAAGAGACTCACAAATTTTCCTGTATGACTTTGGGCGTTGCAAATATTTTTCTAAATCAAGGACCATAGCAATGGCAAGCTGTTCAATATGTTTATAAAGCACCTCTCCTGTACCGGTAACAATCTTAAAGCCAACCTGTTCATATCTTCTACGGGACCGTGGATGAACTGCAATAAAAAAGTAATTATGGGGGGGATTGTGCATCCAACTATTCAGTATTAAAAGGTGGTGAAGACCCACATCAATGTTATGCATCCAGTAATCCGGCCGAATGGCAAGCCTTGAAAGTTCATAAGGATGTAATAGATTTTCACTTGATTCCGAATTTCTGAAACAAGCAAGATAAGACTCTGGAAGTGTAAAAGATTCCATAATAGGGAACAATTCCGGACGGTCACCCATCTTTCTTATTTTTGGATCATGAGCTGTATGAATTAAATTATTGGTATGCTTGGAACTCTTACTTGTATCATCCGCGCTTATGATCCGAAGAGTACCCACTAATATTTTTTTCTCTCCGGTTACATCATATGCTCCAAGAAAAGTGGAGTATGGATCATATGGATCAATATCTAATCGATCCTTATTCTCCTCTATAAAATTGACATAACTATAAGTTATATATCGCAAACGCAGGCATTTTTTTATATCTTCTATATTATCAATTACTTCGTAACGAATAACTCTTGGCCTTTGGAGCCCGCCATTTCGTATTTTGGAAATTTTCTCCCATTCGTTATTCGGTGCTTGGCCGCTAATACGCAATTGTTTTGGATAATCCGCTACCATAATATCTATCTCGCGTTTATAAGGGCTTGCGCCCGGCTTTCCTGGTTTACAGTTTTTTCCAGTTGAGTTATCCATCTATAATCACTTGATATTATATCCAACAGAGATTCTTTTTTAAATTTCCGTGCTCCTTCTTTCCCCTTGTAACCAGCAGCTCGCATCATTAAAAAATGCTCATCGGTAACCTCGGTAACATAACCTCTACCTTCCAGAGATTTTCTGAGGCTTTGGCATTCTTCGAGAATTTGCTTAAAATTCATCCCTTCAAGATTCATTTTTATATCTGGCCAGAGAGAAGTTGGTTTATAAAGGACATAATCGTATTCGAGCATTTCACGTGTAAAACTTTCATCCAACTCAAATCCGAATTGTTTTCTTTCTTTATTCCATAGAACACCAGGGAAAGGAGCCGGAGGATTCACAAGGACGGAATCAGGATTCGTTTGCTCTACCAATTTTATATTTGCTGTTTTAAGTTCTTCCAAAGAAATTATTCCCATCGTAGGAGACGGATAAATTAATGAGAGACCAATATCAAGCGGTAATCCTTCTTCAAATGATGCTTCTCTCATCGCTCTGATTGTGGCGCTGATATCATCGACAATCAGCCCTTTACCCATCATATGATGCAGAATTCTGTCATCACCAGCTTCCCCCCCGATAAAAACAGCACGAAGTCCCGAACGTACCAGCAGTTTGTAAGATTCAACAATCCGGCTGTATATGGCTTGATCGGAGGCGCGTGATTCGGACAGAGCAAACATTGAGTATGTAATACTAATCTCTTTTTTTTCTAACAGTCTAGCTATTTCTTGAACGTGAGCGAGTGAAGAGGATGATCCGGCAAATCGGAAGATACCAATCCCTTTTGAAATCATCTCTTCAATCTCATCTACTACTGACTGAGGATTTCGTATAGTGTGTTTGGGATATATACATGAATGAACGCAGAAATTACATTTACCCCATTGACATCCCAGCGAGTCAACAACTACATGAATAAGTGTTTTACCATCCACATTATCATAAGTAGGAATCTCTTTTTTGTTTGCATCGGATTCGTCGAGGATCGATATTTTTATACTATCGTCGTTGCGATAAACAATGTTTTTCAAATTGCCTAACGAAGCTTCGCTGACAATTTTTTCCTTCAGTTCATTTTTCGATAATGTATGGCGAGCCAGGGCAAGTATGTAAGTAAGGGCTTTCTCCCCCTCACCTGTTACAGCAATATCGAATACATCGTTCTCCAAAATCGCTTCTCGATATATTGAGGGGTGAGGCCCACCGGCAACAATAAGAATTTCAGGAGCCAGCATTTTTACATAATTGGCTAAAGTAATTGCATTCACATATGCATCCCCGTACCAGGTTTTTATTCCGAGCACTTGGCAACCTGAATCCCTTATAAACTCTGCGAACTTTTGAAGCATTACATTCATTCTCCGCTTTTGAATCACTAAAGTGATTTCCTGACTGATGAAAAAGAATGGGATGATAAGCTTCGATAATAACCCGGTGATACTCAGTCCCGATACTTGGCGAGACAGAAGCTTCTCACTTAGGAAACGATTGAGTCTTGAGAGGCTTCGCGGGGTCAATTTTTTCCAATATTCGCTTCGTGCCCAATCAACTATTTCTACCTTGAAACCCTGCTTTTCGATATAAGTTTTCAGCATTCCCAATCCATTTTCAAGAAATGTATCACTGGGAGAACGTCTCCGTTTGGCAATAGAATTCCATAATATTAAATCAACACTCAATGTTTCCCCCAACATTATCAGTCTCTATTGAGTCGTTTCCATCATTATTTTTCACAAGGTTTACAAATATTTTCACAAGTTCTGGATCCCACATTTGTCCCGCTTTATCTTCCAGTTCCCTTATTGCCTCACTTTTTGTAAGAGCCTTACGGTATGGTCTTGTGGATGTCATGGCATCATAAGTATCTGCTATAGACATAATTCTTGCATAAATGGGTATTTTTTCACCTTCTAATCCATATGGATACCCTTTACCATCATATCGCTCATGATGATAAAGCACAACCTCGCGAACTCCCATTAATGAATGGAGAGGTTTAAGAATTCTTTGTCCTTCTTCTGGATGCGAATGAATGCTGTTGAGTTCCAATTTGTTGAGAGAACTACGTTTATTAAGAACCTTATCAGGAACTCCTATCTTGCCAATATCATGAAGTATTCCTGCCATTTTCACAATTTTCAGTTCTCTTTCTGATAATCCAACCGCACTGGCTAATGCCATAGCATATTGAGATACTCGTTCATTGTGCCCCTCGGTATATTTATCCTTAGCCTCAATTGCATTGGCAAGAGATGATATTACTGTGTCGGCACAGTCAAGCAGGTCGTTCATATGTTTCATTCTTAACAGAGATCTAACTCTTGCACGGAGTTCAGGAATATTAATTGGTTTATTGAGAAAATCATCAACTCCTGCGTTAATAGCTTTAAGCTTTTCTTCCAGTTCGTGTACTGCCGTAATCATAACTATTGGTATTAATCGGGTCTTCTCGATACTCTTGAGTTGACGGCATACCTCAAGACCACTTATATAGGGCATCATCAAATCGAGCAATATTAAATCAGGAGTCTTAACAGAGATTAAACTGAGAGCTTCACTGCCGTCTTTAGCTTCCATTGTTTTATATCCTTCTGCCCGAAGAAGATGAACTAATCCTTTCCGTATAGAGGTATCATCATCTACAACAAGTACAGTGGAGGAAATATGCTCATATTGTTCAGCCTGTAAATCCATTCCCTCAGTTGATAAATTCGATTTGGTCTCTTCTACATTCATCAGCGACTCTCTAAAGATTGTTTTATGGTTTTTATAAGTTCTCTGTAATCAAAAGGTTTGGTAATGTAATAGTCGGCACCGGCATCAAGTCCTTCTTCTCTCTCTTTGATTTGTCCTTTGGCGGATAATATTATGATTTTTATCTCCTCGACCTGTGGATCTTTTCTAAGCAACCGACATACTTCAAGCCCGGACATTCCACGCATCATAACGTCAAGAATTATCAAACCGGGGCCATGTTCTGACACCAGGCACATTGCTTCATTTCCATCAGCCGCCTCAAGGGTTTCAAAACCAGCAGCTTTTATACACCTTGACAGACCAAAACGAAGCGCTTTTTCATCATCGACTATTAATATTTTATTATTATCAAGTACCATTAATAATTTCCTTTTCCCCGTTGAATTTATAACGAGGTTTTTTTCTAGGCAAAGCAAAGAACACCGTTGTTCCCTTACCCACTTCACTCTCAATCCAGATTTCTCCTCCAAGTCGCTCGATAATTGATTTTGATATAGTCATCCCCAAACCGGTGCCCTTTGAGTGATGATCAATACTCTCTAACTGACTGAATCTGTCAAAAACTTTTGAAATATCTTCCTTTTTTATGCCTTTCCCCGTATCCTTGACCGCAATTGTACCCATCTGCGTATTTGTAGTCATTGAAACGCTGATCGTTCCTCCTTGAGGTGTGAATCTGATGGCATTCGAGGTAATATTTGTCAATACCTGGATGATTTTATCTCTGTCAGCCCAGAGATGTATGTTGTCATCGACTTGTTTACAGTCGAAATTAATCCCATGGCTTTCAAGGGCGGGGCGAATGCTATTCAGTGTTTCGATAACTAATGATTTCATGTTCAATTTTTCCAGAGTAAAAGGCATTCGACCAGCTTCGATCTTTGAAAGATCAAGTACATCGTTAATCAAACGAGTTAGTCTCTTACAATTATCAACAATAGTTGAAAGAAACTCATTTCGATCTTCTTCAGTGTTTGCTAGACCATCCAATAACATCTCTGAATAAAGTAAAATTGAACTCAAAGGCGTCCGAAGTTCATGAGAAACCAGGGATAAAAAATCATCTTTTGCTTTATCAAGTGTTTTCAACTCTTCATAGGCATTTTCCAGTTCATTATGAGCTATTTCCAATTCATGATGCTTTTCCTTTAATTCTGAGGTGCGCTCTGCCACTTTTGTTTCCAGTTCCCGGTTCCAGGTTTCAATTTTTTCTCTTGAAACCTTTAGCTGCTGTATCATGTGATTAAAGGAATCAGCAAGAACACCAATTTCATCCGACCTTTTTATCGGCACGGTTTGGTCAAGATCTCCCTGAGCTACAGCTCTGGTTGCATCCGCAAGATGGTGAATAGGATTAGCAATGCTTCTCACCAAATAAACGACCACCACGGCACCAATTAATATAATAATAAGAGTGATAGTTATAGCATGCCGGGTACCGGTAGCTAACGATCTGTTCATGCTTTCCAATGAGACATCCAGAATTGCATAACCCAATTTTTCATGATATACAGAGGGATTCAAATCTCTATCCGTGCCGTTAGTTTTTCCTGGAGGTGAAAAAAGCAATCCTTCATCGCTATCCACAGGTTTTCTTTCAATCTCAATAAGAGTAACAGTTCTCCAAATATTCCTATTTTCGGTTGAAATCCAGTTCTTTTGTAATAAAGAGTCTGCTATTATTGGAATTTCAATCTTTTGGCCTAACATGGTTGTGTCATTATGAGCCAGAATAAGACCATCAATATCTGTAATAAAAGCATCTTCGATATCACTTTCTTTCTTTACACCTGATAGAAACATTTGCAATCTATTTATATCTCTCGATAATACTGATAACTGGCTGTTGAATGCTAAATTACTTGCTAATGAGAACATACGTTTCTGAAGTTCCTCTATAAGAGAGCCTTTTTGTCTGGTCACAAAAAATGTAGTCAGGGTAATAGAAATTATGCTGATTAATAACACTACAGTCAGAATTGATTTGGTCCCCAACCGTGACCTTGCTGATTTTCCAATAACGGTATTAATCATCCTATCTCTCACTCTCAACAGGTATGGCTTTTTCTAAAACTCTGCTCGGAATATTAAGCCCCAAACTTGATAACACTCTATTATTGATATAAAGAATTATGTGACGAGGTGTTTCTATAGCAGAAGTTGAAATGGAATTGCTTGAAAATCTTTTCAGCACTAATTCGGCTGTTTGTTTGCCGATGTCCTCGTAATCAATTCCCAAAGACAGTGGAGTTCCGGCCATAGCTAAATGTTTTGAGACAGCTATAATAGGTACGCTGTTTGTGAAACTCTCACGTAATACAAATCTCAAAATATTTGGTTCATTATAAAGAATAGCATCCGGTGGCATCCATAATACATCAATTTCCGGAAGAATTTCTCTCATAGCGTTGGGAATATCCCGCTCACTTGTAATCTCATAAGCAAAAAGCCGCAAACCCATTTTGTTTGTTATATCCCGAGCGTAATAATACATCTGGGCAGATTGCCTGCTATATATTAAACCAACTCTTCTCACAAACGGCATGGCTTCACGTAATATATCAAATTGTTCCTCTACAGGAATCGCCAGGGTTACACCGCTGATATTCTTATTTGATGAAGTGGATTTTGAATTCATACTTTCGATGTGATCCAGAACCATTGTAAAAATAATCGGGATGTTAAGAACATTATTAACTGCTGAACGAGTTGCCAATGTTCCTACAGTAATGATAAGATCAGGTTGCTTTTCAACTATTTTCATCCAAAAATCATTTTCTTCATCCGAAGAAGAATTAAAAAGGATTTCTTCAGTATTAAAAGACAAACCATTATTTTGCAGAGATGATTTTATTTCTTTAGTTGTTTGTTCATATTCAGTCCTGAATGCGCTTTTAACTATTAATATGTGGACAGTTTGCGAAGAAATTTCGCCCGTGGAAATAAATAAAAATAGACAAAGGATTCCTATGGAACGTATCCAGTATTTAAAATATTTTTCGAATAGTAAAAACATCCTGGTTGCTTTCTTGAAGTAGAAAAGGAATATACTTTAACAAAATTCAGAATGAGTAATTAAAGCCTCCGATTACTCGCCTTCTAATTTCTTCAGCAAAAGGATATTCTTTGTCCTTGCTATCAAATAGATTGTATACAGAGATAAAAAACTCTATACGTTTCTTCTCTAATAGATATCCAATTTTACCATCGCATCGAGTATGCGCATCGGTTATAGTTTCCGCATAATCTCCCAACGGTGTTGGAATTTCCCAGTTAATTTTGTCAATATAACTTGTTAAAAACGAAACAGATAATCCTCTTGGTAAATTGAAAAACAGTTTAAGGTTTGCTTTATGCTTCGGTGGGTATTGTGTTTTTAAAACTGTATAATCATTGTTCAGATTTTGATAACTGTAGTTAGATGACATCTTCAACCAGCGAAGAGGGATAATATCAGCAGATACCTCGAAGCCATCAGCACTCGCTTTGCCGAGATTAACATATGATTGTATAAAGGTTGTACCTTCTTGTTTTTTCTCACTGAAACCAATGTAGTCTTTAAAATTGTACCTGAAAAAATTTACTTCTGTACGAAACCGGTAACTGGGAAAAAACATATAACCAATTTCATAGGTTGTGATTTTTTCCGATTCAAGGTCTGGTTCGCCAACAAGTTTTAATTCTAATCCCGGTACACCAACAACCAACGGATCCAAGGGAGTAGTTAGCTGAAAATAAGAATCTGTGAAACTGGGATTGCGAAATGCCTTTCCAACCGAGAATCTCAGTGTATGATGATCTGTGGGGGAGTAAATAACACTTCCTCTGGGACTGATATTTACTCCCACCAGTGGATGTCTATCCACTCTTGCCCCAGCCAAAAGACTGACTTCATGCAACGGCCTGAATTCATCCTGAATATACACAGCCGCTAAATTCTGCTCGTGATCTTTGTCTATTATGTTTGAATCTATTGTATTAAAGCGGTATGTTCCACCATAAATAAATGTGTTTCTTTTGCCAAGCTCAAGTATATGCTGAGCATCTAAATCAAAAGTATTGTAAAGAATGTCAACATCATCTCCCGGGGGAAAAAATGCTCCTCCGGTTTGATCACCACGATTCCAAAAAGCTTGTAGTTTAAAAGTTCCATGATCCAGATTTACTTTAGCAAATGTTGTAGTTGCTTCAAACTTGGTGTCCTCAATACGAACGATTTGAATTATATGACCACGGCTTAATCCAGCCTCTGCTGATAGTCTAGTTTCATTTTTGAATCGATGCTCCAGGTAAAAATTACCAAGAGCAACATCCTCAGATGATACTTCAGGGTCTTTGAAGCTGTTTATCTTTCTTGTACCCAGAGCAAATCGGTATTCTGTATCTCCTTCCCAGCCACCCTGGATTGCAGAAGTATATAAAGTTCCGTTTTCTCCTCCCTGTATTTGAAGATGTCCTCCACGTAGTTGTCTTGGAGTTTTTGTAATGATGTTGATTACTCCGCTGAATGCATTGGCGCCATAGAGGGCTGAACCCGGACTGCGTACAATTTCAATTCTGTCGATTTGATTCAGTAAAATTGGGAGTCCTTGCCATATTACTCCACCGAAGAAATCAAAATAAACCGATCGACCATCAATAAGAACCAGCATTTTTTTTGAAAGTAACTGGTTCAATCCTCGAGCATTTAACTCTGAATGGGAGGAGCTGATGCTCATTACATCGATCCCAGGAACAAATCGTAGCAACTCGGGGATAGTAAGAGCGCCGGAGGCCTGAATTTCTTCTGAAGAAATGACTGTAACCGTAGCAGGTGCCCTTTCAATACTTTGTTCGGTTCTACCTGCAGTAATCACCGTTTCGATTGGCCGGAAATATACTTCCTCGGTTAGCTCAGGCTCTTGAGAATAAACCGGAAACGAATAAAGGGTTAATAAAAGCAAAATTATCATCATACATCTTTTGAGCAAGATAGAATTCATTTGATAGCTCCCAATATTTAATAATTATTTGAAATGTGTTAATACACTTTGAATTCGTTTTCAGATTTGTTATGTGCTCTTATAATGAAACTACCCTGGAATAAAGAACCTCTTTGACTTTAGCTAAAAGGATTCTTAAACTGACAGGTTTTGCCAAAAAATGTTTTACACCTTTTTCATGAAGAATTTGAAAATCTAAATTGCTTAAAAGTCCGGAAATAATCACTACAGGAATATCAATATCCATTCTCTTCATTGTTTTAATTATTTCTATACCTCCGGCTCTGGGCATATAAAGATCGAGAAGGATTAAGTCGGGTTTTTCTTTAATAATAGAATGAATTACGGGAATCGACATAGGTACTTCGACCACTCGATACCCTTTTGCTGTGAGTATTTTTGTGATAACCTTTCTAAACGAGTCGTCGTCATCAACAACCAAAATTGTAATGTGTGAGTCTTTCATTGGAGAAGCTTTTCCACACTTGCCATAATGGTTTTAGTATCAAAGGGTTTAAGTAAATAATCATTTGCCCCGCTATCCATGACCATATCCCTGTCATATGCCTCCGAATGACCGGTTATAGCGAGGATTTTTATTCCGGAAGTAATGTTCTTATCCTCTCGGAGACGCCTGCATATCTCAAGGCCGTCAATTTTGGGCATTCTGATATCCAATATTAATAAATCCGGCTTGAAATCACCGGCTTTTATCAATGTCTCATAACCATCAAAGGCAGTTTCCACCTGATATTCCTCGTTTTGTTTCACTAAAAGATGACGGATCGCATCGACAACACTGGGATCATCATCCGCTATAAGAATCTTTTTTCTCCCTTTTTCTTCAAAATATTCTTCAACTATTGGCATATCATTCCGTTGAAGAAATGATCTAAATTCTTCCTTAATAATTCTATAATGTCCACCTGGGTAACGGAAAGCTTTCAATTCTTTATTTTTAATCCATCTATTAACCTGCATTACTGTGGTATGGCAATACC
This sequence comes from Candidatus Latescibacterota bacterium, assembly GCA_018656855.1. Classification (GTDB taxonomy): domain Bacteria; phylum Latescibacterota; class Latescibacteria; order Latescibacterales; family Latescibacteraceae; genus JABHYP01. Next base: position 11,139 of record JABHYP010000044.1, read on the forward strand.
GAGCTATATCTCCTGTCGTAAGGAGAGGGTCGGGAATTGGATTAATAAAAGTTTTTTTTGTCATAATGGAAACCTATTACATATTTTTAAGCATAACTATTGTAATTATTATAACAAATATATAATACATATCATTTACATGTTATATAACATATATATCATTTTTGTCAAGTATTTTTTATGAAAGTTTTTTTAGAAAGATTGAAAAGACGGTTGGATGCCTTCTGGTGGAGTATTTCACCTGAGAAGGGAAGAATGTGCACCGTGGTGGGAAAGTGTATATAAGGAGAATTTTGTTCCGTTAGAAGCATCACCGCAGTCTTCGCAGCGTATGAAAATAATGGCGATGCTTTTGAAAGTTTCGTCAGAGACGTTCATGATATTATTATTTACTCACAAATTAGTGACAGTATCACAGTAAATAATACAATAATTATTATCCCAACATAACTAATCGTATCAGCTTCTCTATAATCTTTTATGAAATACTTTAATCCTTAAATAATAATTATTTAACTTATTCTATTTTTTTTCACCTCTGCTTTTTTCTGTAATCCAATTGAAAATTATTATAACTAACTGAATTACCCAAAAAGCGAGAATAAAAGGAATTGAAATAATAATTGTTAATATATATTTAATTTTTTCCATTTTAAATATTTTACACCAAAATTTTAGACGCCCTTCCCAAAACGTCATGTGCTTTCTTGAAAATTAGCACATTTTTCGTCATCTCTTATAATCTTCTGAACATCCACCTTAAAATTTATCAGAATAAAAGAGAAAGTCAATATGAAATTGAACAGCGCTGCTATATGAGAGCAATAAACGAAAAAGACGCCCGATGTGGACGCCTTCTTTTTGACGGATATGCGTTATCACCTAAGAAAGCAGGACACCGGCACAGTTGATAACATAGATGTAAGAAACAACGAAGAAGCTGAAACCCGCCACTAAGCTCGACATTAAAATTGCAGAATCCTTTTTCATTTTCTTTCTCCTTATGTTATGTTTAAGATTATCTCTCTTCCTACTGTGTAAGACGCAATCTGTGACAGAATAATTTCAATAAGGTCTTCACTACTTCAGTTTACCAGTAGTGTTCTCATATATATATACCGTCATTATCAGAAAAGGTTATATAAAATTATTAATACCATTAATTATTACATATCGCTTTTATTCAGACAGGCACCTTTTCAAAACCTGGGAAATAGGGTGATTATAGGGTACGAAAGCAATGTCGCGTCTTTAGACTTTGCAAAGTACAAAGCATTTAGCTAATGTTTTGAACCTCAGAACGTCCTACTTTCAATTCATCCGAATAATGGAAAAAGCCAAGCTGAAGTATGAGAAATTAGGCTATAAATTGAAGTTAGTTTATTACATCGGAAGAAAAAGGAGGATTGAAAAAACAGTTGCACTTCCTTGAAACTACACCTTAACTTTTTACTCAAAGTGTCCGAAAGGTGTACACTTTAGATATTATCGCTTGTACACTCCGGTTACTGGGACAGGAGTTTAAGGCGGCTGTGGAGATTCGTGTCATGGCTGCGGATTAAGAAACTATTACTACGGACAGTGACTTCATCATCGTTGGTGGCACCGGAAAGGGAGAAGAAACAGCTGTAGTTCTTCGTCAATCACACATGAAAAACTTCTTTAACCATAAAATCAGGGCGATTCCGGCAAGCCCTTTTTTGTGAACGTGGACACAAAAATGCGTCAAGAATAATGAGTTATATAACCTAACAAATGAATTTACTATGGGGAATATAGTTATTATATCACTCTAAACTACTAAATGCCCTAACAACAATATAAGCCACATTTCTAAGAGTATGAATTCCCACTATTTAACATCTTACACAGCGGAGGTTTAACGCAATGCATATGAGACAGACCATTACTCTGACCTTTTTAGCACTATTAACCACAGTAACCGCTTTTGCAGATGTCACACCCCAGGACATTGAACGGGCCATCGACATCAAGAATCTACAGCACCCATATCTTGTTTTCTCTGAGGATGAAAAGCTGGAGCTTATTGGCCGCATAGAGACCGAGCAAGAAGCTAAGAACATCTGGATTCGCCAGTTAGCTGAGGCCAATCGCCTAATGTTCACACCAGTGGACCAAGAGCTAAAAATAGAACCGCGCAATCCCCGGTTTGTTTCGGGCAATGAACAGATCAGTCATTTCGGTATGTGCATGAGAAATGCTCATACCCTCGCCTTCGTCTACCAGATAACAGGTGACGAGAAGTACGCACAAAAAGCATTCGATTTTGCCGATGTAGTCTGCGACTACAAGCTCTGGTCCTATAGGGCCCATGAGTTCCCAATTATTTACAGTCGCGTCTGGCCATGGGGAGTTGAGAATGACCAGGTGGTGTTCAGCTACGACATCCGGACCGGACATACCGGCTACGAGATGGCTCTTGTCTACGACTGGCTCTATACCGGTCTCACGATACGCCAGCGCGACCGTATCCGTGGCGCCCTCCTCGAGAAATGTGTGCTGATCGCCCGCGGCAACTATGATTATCACTGGTGGGCAAACTCCTACCGTTGTAACTGGCTCGGCATTTGTTTCTCCGGTTTGGGTACAGCTTCAATAGCGCTCCTAACCGAAGATCCGCAACTCGTAGATGTCATTGCCGAGTCATATAATCGAATGTACAAAATGTACGACGAGATCGGTGTGGACGGTGGCTGGCAGGAAGGCCGCAGCTACTGGGCCTACGGTTTCAGAAGCTGTATACCATTCATGGAGTCTCTTAAGCGTGTAACTAAATCTAAAATGAACCTTTATAAACATCGCAGCTGGCAAAAACATCCCGCTGATTTCGCCATCTTCGGTTTGACCGGGTATTTCGGAGATGGTTCGGGTGGTGTAGTGGGTTCAACTTACATGCTTAACAAGCTCGTTGAAGAAAGCGGCGACCATACAACTGCCTGGTACCGTAATAACTACTTCGGCAGTGGTTCGAGTATTTTCGACATTATATGGCCGCGCTCCGATGTTAAAGCTGTTAAGCCTGATATTGTCTCTAAACACTTCCGCACCATTGACTGGGTTTTTATGCGTACTGACTTTAAGTCCCCGGAATCCGTGGTAATCGCTGCCAAGGCAGGGTGGAACGACGATCCGCATCACGGACATCTGGATTGCGGTAGTATCATACTTAACTGGCAGGATCAAGCGTACCTTACGGACCTCGGTTCAGGCAGATATTTCTACGATGAAAAGTACTTCGACGAGGTTCGCTGGCAATACCCCCAGGCATCAAGCGCCGGTCATAACGTGGTGCTTGTCAACGGTGAACTCCAGATCTCGGCAAAGTATAAGAACCAATCCTGGCAGGAAGGCATCGGCGGCAAGGTAATCGAATTCCGACCCGGTTCGCAACTCGACTACGTCCTCATGGATCCTACAAAGTCCTACCCTGGCAAACATCTCAAAGGTTGGCGGCGGCATATAATCTTAGATAAACCGACGATCACTATCATTCTGGATGAGGTTAAATCTGAGAAAGGCGCCGAGATCGAAGCACGCTTCCACTCCGATGCGGACACCGATACAAGGGATGGGTTTACACTCTTGACTGGGGAAAAAGGCACCATGGCCCTCATCTCAAAGGCTGACAATCCTGTGATTATGCGACCTGAGAAGCACCCA
>JABHYP010000501.1 GCA_018656855.1 Candidatus Latescibacterota bacterium
CAAGATATAGAATTCCATTTATTGCTGTTCCTCCGCATAGATGGACTCCAGACGGATTAAGACAGGCATTAGAAAATCTAGATTCTCAATTAGAAAAACAGAAAAGAGATTGCGGCGATTATTGTCGAACCTGTTGTTGGCAACATGGGAACAGTCCCACCTTCCCCCGGTTTTCTGGAGGGACTCCGTGAAAGGACTGCCAGCAATGATATTGTTCTTATTTTCGATGAGGTCATGACAGGATTCAGGCTTGCAAGAGGCGGCGCTCAGGAGATGTACGGGATAACGCCGGATCTTACCACACTCGGAAAGATTGTTGGCGGCGGCATGCCTGTGGGTGCCTACGGCGGCAAAGCTGAGATTATGAATAAACTGGCGCCGCTGGGCCCGGTTTACCAGGCAGGGACTCTGTCCGGTAATCCGCTTACCATGGCGACAGGCCTTGCAACTCTAACTATCATTGATAACGATGCGGCCCATATCCAGCTTGACAGAGCCGGCAGGATTCTCGAAGAAGGCCTTAAAGAAGCAGCCGCCAAAGCAGGTGTTTCAGCAACTGTGAACCGAGCAGGATCAATGTTTACTGTTTTCTTTACTGATAGTCCGGTAACTGACTATGAAAGCGCATTGAAATGCGATACTGCACGCTTTTCAACTTTTTTCAGCGGTATGCTCTTACAAGGGATACTCCTGCCGCCCTCGCAGTTTGAAGCGGCATTCATTTCTATTGCGCATGACGATGAAGCAATTGAAACTACAATAAAAGCTGCCGGAGAAGCTTTCAAAAAATGTAAGTGACAGCTGAGTATTAGAGCCCGTGATATGTATATTTCAATAATAAACTGTCTAAAAAAACGAAAACCGCTCAATTTTTGAAATAACCATTGAATCAGTAAAATTATCAAAGGATTTTCAAAATAGCTAATAAATATACAATGTACCCTGTTTTCCTGTCCATCAATGAGAAACCATGTGTTGTCGTTGGTGGAGGCACTGTTGCACTTCGTAAAATCCATGAACTGCTCGAAGCAAAAGCTGATGTTACAGTCATTGCAGATGTCCCATCACAAGTGATAAACGAATTGTCGGAACAGGGCCGCATAAAACTAAAAATAAAACGCTTCGAGCAAAGTGATATTGAAGGCGCTTTTTTAGCTTTTGCAGCAACTGATGACAGTGAAGTGAACGCACAAATTAGCGAATCAGCGAAGCGTAACAATACGCTTGTTAATGCGGTTGACATGCCTGAACTATGCGATTTCTTTTCCGGCGCTGTTGTTAAAAGAGGCCAGTTGATAATTGCGATTTCCACGAGTGGCTGCTGTCCGGGAATTGCCGGGCAAATACGAAAAGAACTTGAAGAACTATTTCCTGAGTCGTATATAGATTACATTGAGGCCGCTGATGAAATGCGAAAGCACATTCTATCTCAAAAAGATATGAATCCGACGAGAAAACGAGATGTCCTTTCCTGGCTTGCAAGAAAAGAAACACGTATTCTCTTTTTTAAATCCGGAAAAGAAAAAACATGGGAGAAATTACAGAAACTGATTTCTTCCTGACAGATATGAATTTAAGAGCACAGATGCCAAACTTATAATAGCATATAAAATTTAAAAATGTACATATAATACAAAGCAGGCTGATGAAAAAAAAGTCACTTATTATTGGAACACGTGGAAGCAGGCTTGCGCTTGTCCAGACTGAGAAAGTCAGGTGTATGCTTTTAAAAGCTTTCCCGTCTCTGGATGTGAGCACAAAGATAATCAAAACCGAGGGAGACCATGACCTTACATCCCCGCTTTCCGAATTCGACGGCAGGGGAGCATTTGTAAGGAGTATAGAGCATGCTCTTCTTAGAAATGATATTGATGCGGCTGTACACAGCCTCAAAGATCTGCCATCGCAGCTTCCCCAGGGCCTTACCCTCGGATCGGTACCGGAACGAGAAGATCCTCGTGATGTGATTGTATCATCGGATAGCCAGAAACTTGAAACCTTTCCGGTCGGAGCTGTAATTGCCACAGGAAGCGATCGCAGAAGGATTCAGATATCTAATATCCGAACGGATATAAAATTTGTAGATATACGGGGAAACATAGAAACCCGTCTTAAAAAGCTTGACTCAGTTGAAATTGATGCTGTCGTTTTGGCTGCGGCTGGTTTAAAGCGACTCGGGCTTTCATCTCGGATAACACAGTATCTTGAGCCTGAAACAGCTCTCC
>JABHYP010000502.1 GCA_018656855.1 Candidatus Latescibacterota bacterium
AAAAGATTCCTAAATTTCGCCTCTGATATTCGTGAACGATTTATATACTTGTTAATCATTGTCATGACTTAAGTTAAAGCATATTCACTTTACCTTAACTTGTCAAGACCCAAATTTAATATATGTGTGATCGTTAAAGACTTAATATATAGTATCATAATCCTCTGCATATTCACGCCAAATTCTACAGGCTGACTGGAAGCGCTGGAATAATCAGAAAGTCTGACCGCAGTTTCAACCATCAGTACTTATTGTTTGTTGGCGGGCTCACCTTTGTCGAAATACTTCCTCAGTTCTACAAGGCCTTCAATAACTTCATCAAGATGTTCTGCTACAAAAGTTAATCCTTTTTGACTCGGCAAATAAGAACCTTGTCTGTCTCTGTAACACTGCCTGATTTCAACATACGGTTGTCCCATCAAATCACACCTGCTGATCCGGATGACAACATCTTTACGTTTTTTGATTTCTTTTATGACATATCTTTCCGGACGAAGTTTCATATATTAATCCTTAAAACAGAAGAATATTAGAGGAATCTTTTTTGCTAATGAATAGGCATCAAAACATTAAACTTAATCAATAACCACGCCTTTTTTCAAACTCGTCGACCATCATCATGAAATTATCATATTTCGTACCGACTGCAATGGAGTGAGTGGAGCCGAAAATATACCGCCCGCCGGGTTTATAAAGTTCCATGGCGTTAGTTACATCATTCCGTACACCGTCTTGTGTCCCAGACACGAGGTTCTCTACCGGGATACCGCCCCATGCCGCGAAGTGATCACCGTACATGGACTTTATCTCGCCCACATCCATGCCGGCGCTCCGCTGTATGGACTGGTAAGCGTCATAACCAGCCTCGACAAACATATCGAGGAGTTTGGTGTTGTTTCCGCAGGCATGTTTCATAACCGGGAGCCCGAACTGCTCATGGATGTTTTTCACTCTCGCCTTGATACCGGGTAAAACAAATTCATGGAACATTTCAGGTGAGATGAAAGGCCCCTTTGTGCTTGCGAAATCCTGTCCCCATCCGACGGAGTCCTGCCCGGGGCGAATATAGTGTCGGTCAAGGAAGTTGTTTTTCGTAACCTCATAACGGATAGCAGCCTTGACCGTATCGGGATTGTCGATATACTGCATCAAGCCGTGGGAAAATCCTCCTCCACCTTCCTCGAAATTGCCGTCGAGCAGGAATATCCCAACCTCACTTCCCGAAGGGCCCATGAGAAAGCGGTCGCTTCCAAACTCCTCGATGAATGCGTCAACGACCTCGAAACAGCTTTCGTCAGGTGTTTCCACAACCGGTTTGCACTCGAAGTCGGCGGGTGTGTACTGCTTCTTGCCCACATGCGGGTCAAAGACTTTGGTCACATCCGCTGTGATTTCGGAGGACTTGAAAATGGTGCCGTCCTTGAATTCCCAGGTGTTGTCGTCGATTTTTTTCGGCGTTTCGAATTCATAATCTTCCGGCGGGGCAACGCTTGAAGCCATCGCGGATATATTGATAATATCGAAGCAATCCATCTTTTTAAAGAATGCTATGCCGTCTTCCTTCCAACTCTGTACTACCTCGTCGCGGCGGCCTTCCCAGAGCGCGATTGCCGAGCGTGCTTTTGCCCTGTAAAAAGTTTCGTGGCCGATTACTTTCCCGACCGTATCAAAATCAACTGCCCATTCACCCCAGGGAACCTTGTCGGGAATTTTACCTTTGAGCACTGCAATGACACGCTCTTTTGAGTTCATTATTTAGCCTTTAATTAGAAAATGAATCCTCATATTTTATGTATTTATTCAATCGGAAACTTACCGTATTTTTGGGCTGTTTCAAAAACTGTCATTATCTTCTCAGGGCTGATATCGGACTGTATGTTATGTATGGTGCCGAACACATAGCCGCCGCCCTTGCCGAGAAGGCGAATCCGTTCCCGCACCTCGTTTTTAATGTCATCGATACTCCCGAACGGCAGCGTGGACTGTGTATCCACACCGCCACCCCAGAACGAAAGATGCTTTCCATATCTGCGTTTTAGCTTTTCCGGTTCCATATCTCTTGCCCCGGACTGGAGCGGGTTCAGAATATCAACTCCGATTTCAATGAGGTCGTCGAGAATATCCGAAAAAGCTCCGTCACAGTGGAGAAAAATTTTTGCTTCCGAACGTTCTTTTACAAACTCTATCCACCTCTGCTGCCGGGGTTTTATAAGTTCACGGTAAAGGTCGGGAGGAATAAGCATATTATCCTGAGCGCCGAAATCATCATTCAACTGGATAGCGCAGATATATGGGCCGGTAATTTGTAGGAACTTTTCCAGCGTTTCCAGGTGGTGTTCGAGCACTTTGTCAAGCCAGTACTCCATCATGTCGCGTTTGAGAAAAAAGTTCATAAGCAGATTTTCAAATCCGAACATGGTTTGGCCGATCTCGAAAAATGAGCAGTCGTATACAGGGAGTCCGGCAAAAATTGCCATGTCGGTGCCGTGGTACAGCCGCTCTATCTCGGAAGCAAGAAACGCCTCTTCGCGCTCCGTCCACGGGTCCGGCCATGTGTAAGCATCTATATCTTCCGGCGTATTCGCATCTTTAAGAGGAGCGGTGATAACATCAAAGTAGAGTGAGCCGCCGGGGCGGCGTGCAAAAGGTTTTCCATCCCTGTGTATTTCCACTGTGCCATCCTTGAGAGAAACAGGATCATACTCCTCAGGAACAAGACATGGTGAGTCGTCTGTTAATGCGCCCTCTTTCCACCGGTCAATCATCAGGAAAGGCATACCGGTAGTCGGTCCGAGACGCGTAAGCTGGACAACATCTCCTCCCATGAAGCGAGCCATTTCAATTGAAGGGTACGCAAGCTGCTGCTTGATATCGTACAGCTGTATATCTTCATCTCTACCGAGATACTTCAGGAGAATTTTATATGCTATTGACGCTATTCCGGTAATCCGGCTTCCTCCGAAATCGATAGGAATCCTGTCCGTCTCTTCGTGGTTCAGAGCAGCCGCCACCCTTTCCCGGCCTGTCATTTCACCCATTATTTCTCTCTTCCTATTTTCTTACTTCATGATCCTTGTACCGTGCAAAATAGAACATCGTTACCTGCTTATCTGAGGTATTGATATTTGAATGCGGTGTTTTACCGTCAGGAGGTATCATGTATCCTGCTCCGTGTTGTTGCGTGCAAATCTGCTTGCCGATAAAGGCAATGCTCGAATCATTAACTTGAGTCCACACTTCCTCGCATCCTGCGCCGTGACTATGGGGATGACCGATTGTCATTGGATCGAATGTTACGGTCAGTACACGCTCTAGAGTGCCAAGCCCTGCGTCAGTTTCGAAAAAGTTTTTGACGATATGGCACCAGTGGCCGCTCGTTGATTGTATGGGGAGAATGTTCTCGTCCTTTACCAGCATGTCCTTATTCGGACGGAATCCTACGGGAATGGGTTCGTTGACAAGGTACATGGTTAAAGGCTCATTGCCAGTGTTGGTCATAGTGAATTCAAGGTTCGCCGGCATGAGAATACATATGCCTTTGTACAAGTCAGCGGTTTTATTGCCCGCTTTTATAGTTCCCTTTCCAGAGAGAAAGTAAAATATTTCCTGCTCGCCTTTAAGCGTTGTAGGTGTTGTAGATGCATGGGCATCGAGAGCGGCGCGAGTAAAGCTGTTAACGTATTCAAGAACAGCCCCCTTGGCAGGCGGATTCATGGCATTGCCTTTTGTGAGAATATCACGTTCGATCAGGGAACCGTGCGTATGCCTGGGCATGGACTCTTTCCAGTGGCAAAGATACATGCCTATGTTCGGGTCTTTACCGGCAATATAAGGACTCCCGTCAAGATTTTGTGCTAAAGAAACTGCCGCGATGACACATGTAAATAATAAACAGAGAACAGAAATTTTAAACTTCATGGTTTTCTCCTTTTTTAAAATTAAATGTTAAAATAAATCGGCAAATAAACTGAATTAAAATCAACCTTTAATACGTTTAGTTTGCATCATCCATTTTTTTATCAATTCTTATTGACAGCAAAATACAGAAATTTTACCTGCTCTTTCGATGTGTTGATATTTGTATGAGGCGTGTTACCGTCAGGAGGAATCAAGTACCCTGTTCCAGGGGGTTGTATGCGTATCTGTTTCCCAATCCATCCGAGGCTCGTACCTTTTATGGCTGTCCACACTTCCTCAAATTCACCGTTGTGGCTATGCGGATGGGGGATGGTCATGGGATCAACAGCTACCGTAATTAATCCGGTTATTGTTGCAAGACCGTCATTATTGCCGAAAAGACTTTTAACAATGTGACACCAGTGCCCGGTCGTTGATACGATCGGCGATGTGTTTTCATCCGTAACAGCCATGTTTTTTTTCGGTTTGAACCCATCGGGAGTCGGTTCACATATAAGATACATCGTTAAAGGCTCATCACCGGTGTTGGTCATGGTAAATTCCCTGTTTGCCGGTATAAGCACACAGATGCCGCTGTAAAGGTCGGCTTTTTTTCTCCCCGCCTTGATTGAACCTTTTCCAGAAAGAATATAGAATATTTCCTGCTCGCTTTTAAGCCTTGTAGGTTCTGTTGATGTCCCGGGTGAAAGAGCCGCATGAGCGAAACGTTTTACATATTCTAGAACTGCGCCTTTCCTTGGAGGTTTCAGATGGTTTCCACGGGTAAGGATGTCTCGCTCGACGAGGGAGCCGTGAGTAATTCTGGATTCAGAATTCTTCCAGCTGTTTATGTACAGGTCGATATTGGCATCCTTTCCGGGAGTGTAAGGGCTGCCATCGAGTGTCTGTGCAACGGATACGGTTGACGCACATATAAAAATGATCAGACAGAGCGCTGTAACTTGTTTTAACATGTTTTTCTCCTCCTGTGATATTTTTGATTGTAAACAATATCTTTCCCGGAAAAAATACGTCACTCGCGTACTTCGTGATCCCGGTATCGGGCGAAATAGAACATTTTTATTAACTTATCCGATGTGTTGAAATTCGCATGCGGCGTTTTCCCATCAGGAGGTATCATGTACGCCGTTCCGGGAGGCTGAAGGCGGATTTGCTTGCCGAAAAAGACATGAATGGGATCTTCGATGGCTGTCCATACCTCTTCGCACCCTTCGCCGTGGCTGTGGGGATGAAAAATGGTCATGGGGCTGAATGCGACTATTTGAACCGATTCCAGTGTCCCGAGACCGTCAGCCGTCTTAAAAAGATGCTTTGCAACGCCGCACCAGTGTGTATTTGAAGTATAATAGGGAATTGTATTTTCATCAACAACAAGCATGTCTTTGTTCAGGCGGAAACCTTCGGGACAGGATTCCGAAATCAGATACATGGTAAGCGGTTCTTCACCAGTATTTTTCAGGGTGAATTCAAGGCCGGCAGGCATGAGAACAGTGATACCGCAGTAAAGATCCGCGGTTTTTCTGCCAGCGGTGATCTTTCCTTTCCCAGAAATAATATAAAATATTTCCTGTTCGCATTTAAGTGTTGTCGGGATAGTAGTATTATAAGCGTCAAGTGTCGCGCAAGTGAAACGGTTTATATATTCAAGTACCGCGCCTCTTGACCGGGGATTCATGGAATCGCCTTTTGTGAGAATATCACGTTCCACCAGAGAGCCGTGGGTATGTACCGGCATGGATTCTTTCCAGTTTCGTATATACATGTCAATATTGGGATCTTTGCCCGGTGTGTATGGTGAGCCGTCAAGTGTCTGGGCAAAAGATACTGTGGAGAACAAAAATAAAAAAAGTAAACTCAATCCGGTTGATTTTTCTATCATACTTAGCTCCTTAACAAGTAATTGCTCTAATAATATAGAAATTACTCTCGTACCTTATGATCCCTGTAACGGGCAAAATAGAACATTTTTATTAGTTTTTCCGAGGTATTAAAATTCGCATGCGGCGTTTTTCCATCAGGAGGTATCATGTACGCTGTTCCGGGAGACTGGAGACGGATTTGCTTGCCGAAAAAGACATGAATGGGATCTTCTATCGCTGCCCATACCTCTTCGCATCCTTCGACATGGCTGTGAGGATGAAAAATGGTCATGGGACTGAATGAACAGGTGATTACAGACTCCAGCGTTCCGAGACCGTTTTTTGTTCCGAAAAGCGGCTTAACTATACCAATCCAATGAGCGTCGGATGAACTAATAGGAGTGGTGTTTTCATCTACTACCAGCATATCCTTGTTAGGGCGGAAATCTTCGGGACAGGGTTCCGAAATCAGATACATGGTAAGCGGTTCTTTACCGGTGTTTTTCAGGGTGAATTCAAGGTCGGCAGGCATGAGAACAGAGATACCGCTGTATAAATCCGCGGTTTTCCTGCCTGCGGTGATCGTTCCTTTCCCTGAAATAATATATAATATTTCCTGTTCGCCTTTAAGTGTTGTAGGAGTAGTTGTACTATAAGCATTCAGTGTTGCATAGGTGAAGCGGTTTATATATTCAAGCACCGCGCCTCTTGTCCGGGGATTCATGGAATCGCCTTTTGTGAGAATATCACGCTCGATTAGGGAGCCGTGGGTATGTAATGGCATGGATTCTTTCCAGCTTCGCATATACATATCGATATTGGCATCTTTGCCAGGAGTGTATGGGGAACCATCAAGAGTTTGAGCAAAAACTGTATGATATATAATTGTAAAGGAAAATACAACAAGCAGTAAAACGCGACGATACATTTCATACCTCCTGCGGATATGGGGAAATACAGATACTTATTGAATAAACTTCCAGTTAAATATAATTAAAGTTATACGATTTGAAACTGAAAAAAAAGATTCTTCTAAAAAATGAGTACCTGAGAAAATTGAGTCATTCATATTCTGGTGAGCTTTACAAAAATTAATGGAGAAATAAATGATATACAGCCAGAATCGCTGATAAGTATGACGAAAAGATGGCTATGATTAAAAACCACTCTCATTAAATACAGCATCATGGGAATCACTTAATCGCAGATATCTGCGGTTCAGACATTTTCCGGCTCCTGATTCCTGATCCCCTATTGTATGCCTCTTCATTATTATTGTTGGTTATTTCAGATATGTATTATTTTGATAATCTTAAAAAATATTTTGCTAACCTCTGCAATATATTTTAAATTCATTAATAATCTTAAAGCGAATATTATTTCATTCATACCGAAATATAAAGAAAGGGGTAATTAACGTGGCGTATCGAATTATTGTGACTGTTCTGGTATTTATTAGCATGGTGTTTTCAAACGCCGAGGCGCTCGAAAGACCCGATATGGAATTCAAGATTTTCCAGTTCCCTACAAACATGATCCCGCGTATCGACGGCAAAACCGACGACTGGGATGTAGTGCAGGGGGAATATATTATTGGCTCA
>JABHYP010000503.1 GCA_018656855.1 Candidatus Latescibacterota bacterium
CATTTGAGGTACTCAAATTCAACGCTCAGAACACTGTCTGGGGCTTCAATGCCGAGCGTCGTGTAGCGAGAAGTCTGGAACGAAGTTTCTGGGCTCGCGATCTGACCGCCATGTTCAGAGTATCCCAGTTTGGAACTCTTTCTAACTTAAACCTGAAATCTCTTTCCATTAAACGTTATACAATTATTCCATACAGCCAGTTTCAATTTCAAAAAGGTGAAAAATATCATGATGATTATGGAGTCGATGCCCGTTTAAAACTATCCAGCAACTTCGGTATTGAGGGAACGGTCAATCCGGATTTTGCTACCATCGAGAGTGATGTAGAACAAGTGAACCTTACACGTTTTGAGCTCTCATATCCGGAAAAACGCCCGTTTTTTCTCGAAGGAGCAGAAGATTATTCGACCCGCATCAGGCAGTTTTATTCCCGCAGAATCGGCGAGATACCATGGGGGATAAAGATAAATGGTAAGTTAAGCGACTGGAATGTGAACGCTTTGACAACAAGTTCCGACCCGGCATCAGCCGGAGCTGATGTTGAAGATGGATACGAGGCTGTTTACTCAGTGTTTCGCATTGGCAGGGAAATCAGAAACGGATCGAATGTGGGTGTGATAGGAGCTAACCGCAGTTACCGCGAAAAAGACAGTGGTTCGCTCGGTCTCGTTTCAACACTATTTTTCACGGACTATCTGGGAATGACAAATCAGATTATCAAGAGCTGGGGCGAGGTAGACAATGGAACATGGGCATATTTCTTTCGACCTGCTTACGATTCCCAGTTCACTCATTTTCATGTTCGTTATACTCACATCGGTGAAGGCATAATGGAAAACATGAACAGCACAGGTTACATACGCGACGATGACAGACGTGAGATAGATACGGAATTAGAGAAGACATTCTGGATAAACCGGTTAGGTATAGAATCAATCTCTCCGGGTATCAACTACAACCGATATTGGAGCCTTACAGGAGAGCTCCGCCGCTGGGAAGATATAAACTCTTTATCGATGAAATTTTTAAAAAAGTGGAAATATAGTATTAGACACATTGAGGAATATATAAGATATGAAAAGGGCTTTCGGAACGGATATCTGAAAAACGAAGTGGAATACGATAACAAGCTTGGAACGTCCTTATTTTTCGAGTATGCCTTTGGAAAAAACTACGATCGCGACCTGGAGCAGTTTGGAGGAGGGATCGATCTTAAAATGCTTGAAGGATGGACGGTCATCTACAATTTCTCGCGATACTGGTTCAGACCGGCAAAACCAGACGACAACAGTTGGATCCACTTTGTAAGATCAACGTATTATGTTACCAACGATTTGTATTTCAAAGTGTTCTACCAAACGAAACATCGCATTGAGCAAGGTTTACCCCATCCCGAACTCGACCTCCTGAAACAAAACCTACAGATAGTATTTGTTTGGCGGTTTATACCTCCGTTTGGCTCTGTACAGGTGGCTTATCAGGAAGGAAGTTCGCAATTTTTCGAGAATGATCCCAATTATAAATCACTGCTTTTGAAATTGGCATGGGTTTTGTAGAGAACATTTTATCAAGTCGAAAGTAACTTTTATTATATTACAGCTTCTATGCAATTTTACATGTTGAGAAAGTACAACTCAGAATTAAGGTTCTTACGATAAAAAAAACTCACATTTTATCAAGATATTATTTATGTTGTAAAATGGGTATTTGTTTAGTATTCGATGCACTTGATAGTGACTAGGATTTCATAATAGGCCAGCTAAACTTCTAATGTGAATGGATTATATAATGTTAGATAAAATCGGATTTGATAATGAAAAGTATTTAAATGAACAGACAAGAGCTATTCTTGAAAGAGTAAAGGATTCTAATGGTAAATTATATCTTGAGTTTGGCGGAAAAATATTATTTGACTACCACGCTTCCAGGGTTTTGCCGGGCTTTAATCCTAATGCAAAAATCCAACTTATACAGCAACTTAAAGATAAATCAGATGTGATTCTCTGCATTTATGCAGGTGATATAGAAAGGAATAAAATTAGGGCAGATTTCGGCATTACCTATGATTCTGATGCACTCAAGACAATAGATGACCTGAGTGAATGGGGTATAAAAGTATGTGCGATAGTTATAACACGTTTTGAGAATCAGCCTTCTGCAACTGCATTCAAGAACAAACTTGAACGACGGAATATTAGGGTATACACTCACAAGTTTACAAAAGGTTACCCGACAGATATTGATATTATTGTCAGTGAAGAAGGATACGGGGCAAACGAATACATAGAAACAAAAAAACCTATCGTTATAGTAACCGGCCCTGGTCCTGGGAGCGGGAAGTTAGCGACCTGCCTTTCACAACTATATCACGAGCATAAACAGGGTATCAACTCCAATTATGCAAAGTTTGAGACATTTCCCATATGGAACCTGTCACTCAGCCATCAGGTTAATGTAGCATACGAAGCTGCAACCGCTGATCTGAAAGATATTGTGCTAATTGATCACTTCCATCTGGAAGCTTATAATAAAAAAGTAGTTAACTACAACCGTGACATTGAAGCTTTCCCTATACTGAAAAGAATACTGGAAAAAATTACAAATGCTCCCTCAATCTATAAATCACCCACAGATATGGGCGTAAATCGTGCAGGTTTTAGCATTGTAAATGATGAGGTTGTAAGGGAAGCAGCTTCACAGGAAATAATACGAAGATACTTCCGATATGCCTGCGAGTATATAATGGGATTAACTGAGAAAGATACCGTGCAGAAGATTGAACTCCTCATGAAAAACCTTAATCTCAAAGTCGAAGACAGAAAAGTCGTTCTTCCTGCTCGTCAGGCAGCTGTAGAGGCACAAAAGAAAGGAATGGGGAAAGAAGGAATTTTTTGTCGCGCTGCAATAGAGTTGAAAAATGGAATTATTGTAACTGGCAAAAATTCTTCCCTAATGCATGCAGCATCAAGTCTCATTCTGAATGCGGTAAAACAATTGGCAGAAATCCCTGATCAAATTGATTTATTGCCTCTCAGTACATTAGAATCATTGAGTCACTTCAAGAAAAATATATTAAAAGGGAAAATGGTAAGCCTTGACCTTGAAGAAACCTTGATTGCTCTCAGTATCAGTGTTGCAATCAATCCTGCAGCCCAGATATCAGTTGAAAAACTTATGGATTTAATCGGTTGTGAAGTTCATCTGACCCACATGCCCACCGCCGGTGATGCTGCAGGTTTAAGAAAACTAGGAATAAACCTCACAAGTGATCCGATCTTTCCCTCTAAAGATCTATTTATTAATTGACCTTTGCATGTTGTGGCCGATACTGGAATTGAACCAGCGGCCTCCTGCATGTCAAGTAGGTTGAAGTATTATTTTCTATGTTTTGCAAATTACTAATATTCAATCAATTGCAATGGTTCCTAAATCATTAGTTTTCTAATATAGTGTCATATGTGTCATAAAACTTGATTTTTTGACGCATATTTTAATTGCATGATATTATAATTATCTTGTTTTGCCACCTCGCCAATACATACTCATTTTTCTCTTCCTTAGCATAATGCTTGATTGACTTCTCAAGTATATCAAATCTTTTTTCCACTGCCAGCGGCACAAAGCTTGGGCGTAAGTCACGTTAAAGTTAAGTTTTCATACCGTTAGCATGGTAAAGTCTTCGCCTAAAGGCGAGGGATTTTCTTTATGTGAAAATAATCTGCGCACCTGCCGATTTTTCATAGAATTCGCCGACAGTCAGTATCTCATCGACTTCGTCGGTAAGGTCGTCCTTTGTGAAATGGAACATGTCCATGGCAGCCTTGCATGCATATAGCTCCGCACCTGCACAGGACAACATCTCAATAAACTCACCCACCGGCGGGATATCCAGCTTGTCCATTTCCTTTTTCATCATCGATGTGGCAAACGACGACATGCCGGGTATCGCACCGATCACAGTCGGAATGTGCATGCCGGGATTGCCGACAGTTGCCACCTTGATGTTGTTCATGCGTTTTTTTAAAATCGCCTCGAGGCC
>JABHYP010000504.1 GCA_018656855.1 Candidatus Latescibacterota bacterium
CGTCAGGATAATTGCGCGTAATAAGCTGGGACAATTGCGGAACCTCTTTTTTGCAGGGGATGCAGTCGACAAAAAAGAAACTGATAACAATCGGTGCCTGAAACTGTTTACTCTTAAAACGATCGTTTTCCAGGTTGCTAATCCAGAAATGCGCTGTTTTGGGAACCGCATACAAAGCAGGAAAATAGAGTAAAAAAACAGCGGCTATAAACAGTATTTTTTTAAATATATTCATTTTATTATGTTTTAATAGGTTTCTGTATTCTACCCACAAAATCACATAAACGAACTGCGGATATAAGCGGCCAAATCCGTCTTGGAGTATTTTTTTGTCACCTTTCTCGTTGCTTTTTCATATTGCTCACTTTTGAATTTTTCGTTCTCTTCCAAACGGCTAATCGGCATTTTCTGGATTTTTATCTTATAGACCGCCCCGGACCTTAAATTGTCTTCCCTCAGGTGATAGGCCTGGATTTTGGTATTCATGGTCACCATGGCATTCCACATCAGGGTGCGTTGTTCCGTGAAAGAGGCATCGATTGTCACCAGCATCGCATGAGTTGTATCGGCTTTCTGCATTTGTCTTTTGATAACGTTATCTGTTGTGCCGGCGGGAATCGTGATATAGTCGGCAGACGCCCTGAATCCATTACGCTGCAGAGCGTCCGCTAATTCGTCGAATATAATGGTCCGGGCCTTCTCCCCGTTTACTTGAAAATCCCGGTTTTTGCTTTGCAGAAAGGCGATCAATACCGGTTTCACGTTTCTAGTCAAGTTCAATGATTCCTTTATAAAAAAGAACTCCCCCCCCTGGTGTCCCTGTTTTTTCAGTGACTGGACCATCGGTGTTTGGGATTCGCCCAGGAAAGCAGTATCCTGGGTGACGTATTCCGTTAACAGGTTTCCCAGGATGCTCGCGCTCAGGTACTTCCTCTGGTTGGCTTTGAGTTGGGCGATGATGTGATAAGCGAAGATGGAATGTCCTCCCCATTTGGGGCCGCCGTCGGAAACCGGCTCATTGCCGCCGGAACTGATCCCCTGGACACTCACCAGCATCGATTTCTCTTTGATGTATCCGCCGACGGTTTCTTCGATTTTTAGTTTGGCTACTTTTTTAAGTCCCCGCAACGGAGACTTACTTCGAGTGAGTAAATTTCCGCTGAAACATGAATCAGAGATTAATAGTTTATGTCTTGCCTTGATACTACGGACGCGGTTTATGATTTCATCGTTGGAAATGTAGTCGAAGTTTTCCTCTGCCCCGACTGGACCCCACCAACCCCGGCGGTTCTCGTCGAACTCGCCATGACCGGCATAATAGATTAGTACACTATCATGAGGACCGGCCATTCCGGCCAATTGGGCAAACCCTTTTAAGATCTCCCTGCGTTTGCCGTTTGTCAGCAAAAGAACATTCTCCGGGCGAAAGCCGTAATGTAACTGTAAAACGTCCGATAATGCAGAGGTATCTTTGACGGCTGTTTTCAAATCCGGCCATTTTTGGCTCTTGTATCGATCGTTCCCAATCAGCAGTGCGTAGTTCGATCCAACAGTCGGAACAGCGGCGAACGACCAATTTACCGAAACCAGACACAACAGAATCCATACAACGATATCTCTTCGTATTTGCAGTCGGTTTTTCATGGAATACTCCGTAATATTATATTTCGTAATTATTCTTCACATTCATTGCCTTAAACAGGATTTAATGAATAGGCATGATTTTTCTCCAATTTGTACCCGTAAAAAGCGTCTATCGCATGGTGTACTTTTGGTACAACACATTCAGGCATTGGTCCGGCAAATGATCGGAAATCGGATATGGCGTTCGATGGTCCCTGATCCAGTTTTCAAAATGCCGTACTTTCTCTGCCAGGATTTTTCCGTTCAACGGAGCCATACACGACCAGCCCCACAGGTATTTATCCGCACGGTTTTTCGGAAAGGAAGCCCAGCCTCGCCGGGGAATAATCGTTCCGCGACTTCCGGCTGCGATGTACTCAGGAAAGATGGTATTTTGGGATGTCGGAAAGATCCGGCGTGTTGTCGGCGATTGCATATCCGTCAAAAAAAGATATAAGTAACTGGGTTTCCCGGCGTGATAGTGAATACGTAACCGACTTCCCTCTGTGATTTCGTTTTCGCTTGTACCCATGGTCTGTTTCCCTTTGCCCACACGCAGGAATACATTCCATTGGGCCTGCAGGTTGTACCCCAGTTTTGATTTCGCCCTGGCAATAATGTTTTCTGCCAAATGCCTGTATCCCGCTACTTCAGGAAAGCTGTCCCGCAGGCGTGAGATAAGCGCCGCTGCATTCGCGAGATTGCCGCACTGCTCGAATTTCCGGGCCGTTCGAAAGATTCCCTTCAGGTCCGTATCCAATATAGAATCCAGTTGTATCAGGTTTGCCCAATCTTTCTCACCGGGGCATCGATTCTCCTCATCCCCGCGAGATCCGACGACCCTGGTTCGTTCCCCGGAAGAGAATAATTCGTCGAGCATGACCAGGATACCGCTATTTGTTGTTATTCTCCGTCCCGGCTTGTACAATATTTTGCTCTCTTCGGGTATTCGGTCCAACGTACCATCGGGATTCAGAATGCCAGCGTGTGAGTTCCCCTCTGTTCTAACCGAATCCCCAAAATTCACCGGATCTCCCTGTTTGAGCATAACCCAGGTTTCCGAACGACGAGATATCCAGGCTTTACCTTTCAAAACGATTACCGTTCCGGTTTCACCTGCTGTCGCCAGATTTCCCGAGCACAACAACAGCGACAGCAATAAACTGCCATAAATAAATAGCCGTTTTCCATGCATTTGCGATTCAACTATCAGGTTTGGGCATGTATTCATACATTGAAGGAATTAATCCGCATAACGATCTCAAGCCTATTTTGGAATAGTAGTGATCATGATCGATTTTTCCGCTTTTTCTCCTTTGAATTCGCCCTTGGGAAAAAGAGCCGCAACCAGATCCTGATAACTTCCTCTATACTCCCTGAAGTCGCTTTCTCCTTTCCTGCCGAGAGAGGGAAGCGGTCGATCGGAAATAAAGGCAAACACCTCTTCAAATCCGAATGGTGGACTGACTTGATATTCATATTTCAAGGATGCATCGGGTATCGAATACATTTTCTCCGCCTCCACATAGCCATCTCCCCCGTTGATATCCGGAAAGATCTCTAACAAAGTGCCGTTCGATTGGAGATAGTAAACACGAGCATAACCCGCCCGACTTGAAGAAAAGAAAATCGAGAATTTTTCGTTTTCGTAATATGTTCCACCATCTCCCCGGCTGGTTTGCAACGAGATCTCCAGGGGGATGTCAATATTCGACATGCCGGACGGGCGCTCATGCTGTTTATCGGGCCGATTTTCCACTGTAATTGGCTCCTTACTCGGTTGAGCGGGGAGGTCTGCAGGTAACAGCTCCCGACCGATATCCTGTATAGCGGCTGC
>JABHYP010000505.1 GCA_018656855.1 Candidatus Latescibacterota bacterium
ATTACATATTCCAAAAAATTCAATCCTATGTCTGTTTGGAGTTAAACCTGTTTTTTTTGCGATTTTGTTATTGAGCGCATTGTCTACAGGTACATCAAGGTCAATGACTTTGTTACAGTTTTCGCAGATGAAATGATAATGTGGTTCTATTCGGGCCTCAAATCTGTCAAAAGTACTCCCAAAGTCTATTTTCTTGACAAGATCCTGTTCAATCAAAATATTTAGATTACGATATATTGTTCCCAAACTGAGACCGGTGAACTCATCCTTCAACTCATTATAAATCCAGGTTGCTGTTGGATGAGTGTTTGTTTCTTTGAGAATTTCAAGTATACGGTCACGTTGTTTGCTGTGTCGAATACTTTTCATATAAAACTCCATTTCTAATATTCGGAACTATTATTAATATAGTTCAGGTAATGTTTAGGGTCAAGAAAAAAATTCGGTCTTATACTGAACTACTTTGAACGGTAACAAAAAAGGAATGTGGGATGAAATACAATGGCTTTTCTTGTTTTCAATAACTCTTCTTGTAACATTCCCATCACAGCATCATGCTCAGTAATATTTTCTGATCGCCAAGAAGTTAAGTATCTGTATTGTGTAAAATTATCGTAAATTATTGTGTTTTATAGACTGGCCGCGGGTTAGATTCCCGCGTCCCTAATAAATTGATATATCCCTGATGCTTATATTAACAATCATATAGAGCTTACTCATTTTGTCGTTATATGCTCGCGGGATTAAACGGGGATAATTTGAGAGTAATTTTAAAGGTTATTTTGAATCATTTATTTCTTTCAGATAATACATCATTCAGCACTTTCTTCAATTCATCAAGCTTTTCGAGTGTATCCACTACATCAATAGCAACCATGTTTGTCGAGAGCTTACAATCAAGGATGTAAAGCTAGCAATAATACCATGATTGAAAGACTTGAATTTGCCTTGGACGCAAGTTATAAAAAAACGCTTGACAATAAATGAATAATCATTTATTTTAGGATCATGAGAACGAAAGATGACAAAAAGATCGCCGCACTGCTTGAAGCCACAGTAAAACTGGTAAACGAGATCGGATTTGCTTCCAGTTCAGTTTCAAAGATTGCCAAAGAGGCTAAGGTTTCCCCGGCGACAATATACGTGTATTATGAAAATAAAGAAGAACTATTAGCCTCAACCTATGTTGAAATAAAGCGTAATCTGAGTACATTTGTATTGCAAAACTTTGATGATACATTGCCTGTCAGAGACATATTACAAAAAATTTGGTTCAATATATTTCGGTTTGCTTTAAAATGCCCGGATTATATAAGATATACTGATCAGTTTTCAAATTCCCCCTACAGTTCTTTAGTTGACAGGGAGGAATTGGAACAGTATACAAAGCCTTTTTTCAAAGTTCTGAAGAGAGGAATAGAACAGAAGATCATTAAAAATGTGAGTTCCGATATTCTTAGCGCTTTCATATATTACCCGATAGCATTTCTTTCCAATAAAAATATGTGTAAAAACTTTGAATTGACAGAGGAAAATATTGAAACTGCATTCACATTAGCTTGGGATGCGATAAAACTTTAAATTTTTTTTGAAATTATAATAAATGAACATTCATTAATTATCAACATTTATCCTATAAAATTTTTGGGGTAGAAAAATGAACGGAAAAAATCCATTCTTTAACGTCGATCGGGCGGCAACCACGAGTGATCGGGACTTCCTGCATCGAAACCTTCCGGTCGTCGGGAAACATGTTCATCGCGTCGGCCTCGCGTTCAACTTTGGGATTGACGGTGCCGGCACGGAAGCAGCTCTCGCCGCTGGCATCAATTATCTTTTCTGGGGGAAGCTCTGGAAGGGCGACCAACACGCTGTGGTCAAAGCTGCGCTAAAGCAAGACCGCGAGCGGTATGTTTTGGATAGCGGTCCGTGGCTTGGGTATTTCGGTGGGAGTATTCGGCGGTGGGCTGAGAGGATTCTGAGGTCGTTCGATATCGAGTATATCGACGTGTTCCAGCTTTTCTGGCTCGGGAAAGCGGCGGCCTTCACACACACAGTCCAAACAGAGTTGGTTAAGTTGAGAGAAGAAGGCCTCGTGCGGGCGTTAGGGGTTTCGATCCACGACCGCAAACGCGCTGGCCGGTTGGTCAAGGATTCACCGCTCGATATGTTGATGATCCGATACAATGCGGCCCACCCAGGGGCAGAGAAGGATATTTTCCCCAGCTACAAGAAACGTC
>JABHYP010000506.1 GCA_018656855.1 Candidatus Latescibacterota bacterium
ATTTCGGTCCGATCGGCGGCTTTGACGAATCCATCATTCCAGGACGCAGAGTGAACATTCACGCGGCTAACGGACCGGTTACCGGTGTTATCGGCAAACCTCCCATTCATCTCATGAGTGGCGAAGATCGCGATAAAGCTACAAAGATTAAGGATATATGTATCGATATAGGTGCAAAGGACAAACAGGATACTGAATCTATAATCTCAATCGGAGACCCTATAACCTATACCTATGACTTCATGGAACTCCGTAATGGCCTTGCTTCTGCGAGAGGTTTCGATGATCGTATAGGTTCTTTCATTGTTTCCGAAGTTCTTCGTAACCTGTCAGGTTTAAAGGAGTTGAAAGCATCGGTTTACGGCGTTTCCACCGTGCAAGAGGAAATTGGACTTAGAGGCGCCGCAACAAGCGCTTTCGGCATAGATCCGCAGGTGGGGATAGCAACAGATGTTACACACGCTACTGACTATCCTGGTGTGAATAAAAAACAGGTCGGAGATATAAAACTCGGCGGAGGCGCTGTTATAGCACGCGGCCCCAATATTAATCCGCGTGTCTTTGAGCTTCTTGAGGATACTGCGAAAAAGAAAGGCGTCGCTTATCAGGTGGAGGGCATCCCCCGTGGTACAGGTACGGACGCAAACGCTATCCAGTTAACAAGAGCGGGAGTGGCTACCGGGCTTATCTCCATACCTTTACGATATATGCATACGCCGGTTGAAACCCTTAACATCAGGGACGTGCAGCAAATAATCAAGCTCATGACCGGATTCGCCGAAGCTCTGACACCTGATATGGACTTTACCCCGTAAAGTTAATGGAATCAAAATCGATTATGAACTGAAAATTATCGTTTTAAACTGTAAACCTGAAATCCGGAATCCTGTGGTTACTTTTTCAGTATAAAACGGTAAGGTTCGCAACATTTTTTATATTTCTTTCCGCTTCCGCAGAAACAGGGATCGTTACGCCCGACTCCCTGCGGCACAGGTTCGCCTCTATGACGTCGCATGATGTCCCAGGCCAGAAAATTATACCTGTCCCCGGTATATTCAAAGAGCATTTTATAGGCTTTGCATAGATAATTTTGTGCATCATAGTTCATCTCAGGCAAATACCGATTCTTTACACATCCACGCTGGCAGAAACCGAGCCACCGGCACTGTTCGCAATCCTCATGGTAACGCTGCCTGAGATGAACGAACTCCCTGTATTTCGGTTTTTCAAGCAAATCTTCGATAGATGTATCATGAATATTCCCCAAAAGCCACTCTTGAGTGACAAAAAAATCGCAGGGAAAAATATCTCCGTTATACTCCACAACAAAATATTCTCCACAAGATTCCTTAAACATGCAGCATTCAGGGACATGGCCGGTAATGTATTGAAGTAAATTGTCAAAGAGGCGGATACTCACATGGGGATAGCCGTTTTTAAACCATTCATCAAAAAGCCTGCACAGAAAGCGGCCGTACGTTTCGGCGTCTGCGACAAACGGAGCAATCGTATTACCAATAACTTCAAGGCAGTGTATGAACTGCAGATAATGAAAACCACTGTCTAGGAAAAAATTGTATATCTCAACAGGATATTCCACAGTCTCTTTTGAAACCACAGTCAAAATGTTATATTCAACATCATGCTCATTCAAAATATCGCAGGCGCGCATTACCTTTTCATATGCGCTCTTACGCGCACGCGTGAACCGGTGAATGTCATGCCGTTCCTGCGGCCCGTCAATACTGAGTCCGACAAGGAAATGGTGACGGGCTAAAAATTGTCCCCATTTATCATCAAACAAAATTCCATTTGTCTGGATAACATTGGAAATCGTTTGACCCGGCTTGCGGTAACGTTCCTGAATTTCGATGGTTTCCTCGAAAAATTCGAGTCCCATCAAGGTCGGTTCTCCACCCTGCCAGATGTATCCTACACTTTGTGCATTGTATTCCTGAGCCTTGCGGACGAGAGTGGAGTACGTATCAGGAGTCATCCTATGAACTGATGTTTCAGGATAAGATTCGACTGTTTTACGGTAGAAACAGTAATCGCAGAAAAGGTTACAGTCAAACGAAGCCGGTTTTAGAAGGTAGGAAAGATTCTTTTTCATTCATCACTATTAATACAGGATTTAAACAACTTTCCATTATAAATTTAATAAACTACATTGTTGACAGACATCCTAATGTTGTAGTGGCATATTATTATCTGTCCATGCAACTTCAATATTTAGAATTCAAAAACCATTTGCTTTTTCACTTTTCATCAGGTTGTAATTCTATGGAAACCACTCCACCGTAACATGCGGCCCAGATAGCACCGTCACAATACGTAAGCGAGCGTATATAATTAGAGGGAAGACCGTCAGAGACAGTATACTGCACTTTTTTACCTTTTTCAATCCTGATAACGCCATCACCGTCTGTGCCTATCCAAAGCACTCCCGATGGATCAACGGTGATAGCATGTATTCCTCTTTCAGTTCCAAGATACTTTGAGCTGTAAACGTTCCATGATCCATCCTCAAGCTCGATAAGTTTACTGTCGTTAGTCCCAAAGAGTAAACGATTACCGTCTTTTGCCATCGAACGAACGTCAACCTTTTCGATATCAATCTCGGGAGTTCTGTCAGTCAAAACATCATCAGTAAACGAAACGATACCATTAGTGGTTCCGAACCAGAGTGTACCGTTATTATCAATCTCGCATGCCCAGGTATCCTCTGAAGGAAGCCCGTGAATAGGCCGATAGCGCTTCCAACTATTCTTTTCCCGTTTACAGATTCCCGCTGCAGTGCCTGCCCAGTAATTCCCCTGAGTATCATATACACCGCAACGTACATCGTTTCCTGAAATCCCTTCATTACGTGTAAAAGTGTCCCATTTGTTGCCGTCCTTGAGAACAACACCTTCCTTTGTATTAAAACCCATTTTATCGCCCGGACCAAAGGCAATGCTTCGGACTGTAGCAAGGGTTTTTTCATTCTTGGTTCTCATTAGACTCCAGTGCCCGGAATCATAAAGGTTCAAACCGGTTTCCCATGTCCCGAGCCAGACCCTATTGCGGTCATCGCTCGTTACATAAATGCAGTTGTGACCGTTAATACCCTCGGGAACAGCATAATTCTCAATAGTACCTTTTTCAATTTCGATGATACTTAATCCGTCAGTAGTGCCGATATAAGCTTTTTCGTCGGATACTACATATCCGCTCATAGCATTATTTGAAATCAATCCATCTTTTTCGGTGAAGTGAAACCAATCAGATCCCTGGGATATGTGTACACCAACCATTGTAAAAAACCAAAATCTATTATCCGAAGTTGCCAAAAAATTCGCTTTCCAGTAATTAAAATAATCCATTGAGGAATATAGCTGCCATCCGAGTCTATCCCATCGTATAATCGCTACAGGAGTTCCTACCCACATACTGCGATCCCATGCCTGGGCAATTGTAACAATGTTCGGGGCTGTAACGCCGTCCTCCGACTTCCATATGCGCCATTCACCTTCTATCTTGGAATATATTGAATTGTTTTTTGTGCCAATCCAGGTGTTATTACCTTCATCAAAGAAAATACACTGGATAGCCATTTGTCCCGGACTTTTCTTCTCATCAAGCAGTGTAAAATGATCATTTTCGAACAATGCAGCACCCGCCTCTGTGGCCACCCACAGATCGCCGTTGCGGTCTAAAGTGAGATCATTAATCTCAGTAGAAGGAAGGCCTTCTTTTACACCATAAACTTTAAAATATGCCCCATCGAATGATATAACTCCATCCATTGATGCGATCCACAAAAGCCCTTTCTCGTCTACAAGAACATCATTCAGGATATTCGACGGCAAACCATCGGCAGTTGTAAAAACAGTATATCTTCCTTCGGGTAGTTCCCACTTAACAAGTCCTCCCTTTGTGGCGCAAAAAACCGCATCCTGTAGGGGAGCTATACCGGTTACGTATAAGGGATCAGTATATTGTGTAATAGTTACGGAAGATTTTTTACCGGAACACGATACAATAAAAATTCCCGCTATTAAAAACAAAATTAAGAGCTTACGTGTGTGCATATCCACGACTATCCTTTCTTTCACAATATTTAGATACAGCGAAATGCGAAATTCTTACAATTTTTTCTTAAAAAATAGATTTAGATTTCAAATTTTAATCAGTCCGTTGTCAGATTTCATAACTGAGTATTGAGAATTGAATATTTATTGTTTTCTTTACTCTTTTCTCTTTATAGCTTTGCCCTTTTGCTCCTTGCTTACATTTTTTTTACATTGTTGTAACGCTGAAAACAACATTAAGTTTAACCTGCATTATAACATATTTTTTACAAAAAAGATATGAAAAATATTCAAAAAAGTCTGAGCCGGAATCATATGTATTAACAGGATTTCTTTGATTGAAATAAAAAAATCCCGGCAATCCCTTAATCATGAAATTTCGGAATAATTTATTTATAAGCCTTCACAATACATCAATTCGTAATTCTATCCTGGTAAAATTGATTATATCGACTCCAAAAACGATCTTCTTTTTCCTAATATGCTTGCAAAACCACAGCCTGATGCACTATTTTGAAATATCGAATAACAGAATGAAAACTCACCAAGGCCTGAAACTTGAAACCTGAAACTTATTCATAACGGAGACATGCATGAAACCGGATATATGGATGAATGGCGAATTTGTACCGTGGGACAAAGCTTGTATTCACCCGCTCAGCCACAGCATGCAGCGCGGAGCAACACTCTTTGAAAGCATCGACTGCAACGAAGCCGTAGGCG
>JABHYP010000507.1 GCA_018656855.1 Candidatus Latescibacterota bacterium
AAAACACGAAGAGTTTATCGAAAAAGGGAACGAGGTTCTTCTTGCACTCGCAGGGGATGTAAGAAGAGGCATGCTTGTTCTCTTCACTTCCCGGGGACATCTCCATAGGTCGTATTATGAACTCAGAGGCGCTCTTACACGGAAAGGTATCACACTTCTGGGGCAGGGGATTGACGGTTCGCGGAATCTGCTTTTACGACGGTTTCGCGAGGAGACATCATCGGTTCTTTTCGGCACGGATTCTTTCTGGGAGGGTGTCGATGTGCCGGGAAGTGCGCTCGAATTAGTTGTGATTATGCGCCTGCCATTTGCAGTTCCCACCGAACCGATCATACAGGCACAGATGGAGGAGATAGAGCGCGCAGGGGGGCAGCCGTTCATGGATTTTACTGTTCCCGAGGCTGCAATCAAACTTCGCCAGGGGGCCGGCAGGCTTATTCGTCACCGAAGCGACCGCGGGGCTGTGGTCGTTTTTGATACACGCGTTATCACTACAAGATACGGTTCCGTTTTCCGGCGTTGTCTGCCGGGAAGCGAGATGAGGGTTGAAAATGTGGAAAGACTTATTGACAGTATGAAGAAGTGGTTCGGGGACAAGTAGAATACCAGTTGCTTTATTAACAGAGCAATATTTATTTAAGCTGGTGCAATTTCATTTAATGTGTCTTATTATATGTTTTTTAATATATTGCCTTTACTGAGTAAGAACTATTCAAACAAT
The DNA here is from genome assembly GCA_018656855.1 of Candidatus Latescibacterota bacterium. Classification (GTDB taxonomy): domain Bacteria; phylum Latescibacterota; class Latescibacteria; order Latescibacterales; family Latescibacteraceae; genus JABHYP01. The sequence continues at coordinate 722 of JABHYP010000507.1, forward strand.
ATCATGGAGGAATTTTATGAATTACAGAAGAATTGTTCCCTGTCTTGATGTGAAAAACGGTCGTCTTGTAAAAGGCGTCAATTTTGTTGACCTTAAGGATGTAGGCGATCCGGCAGAAAACGGAGCCGCATACAGCGAAGCTGGTGCGGATGAACTCGTATTCCTGGATATAACCGCTACCATTGAAAAAAGAAAAACGATCGTGGATGCGGTTAAAAAAACCATCGAGCGAATCACCATTCCCCTGACTGTCGGCGGCGGAATCGGCACAATTGAAAATATACAGGAATTACTCGATGCGGGAGTATCCAAGGTATCGATCAACACCGCAGCGGTACATAATCCCGATTTTCTTGGTGATGCAGTTCAGGCTTTCGGCGGCGAAAAGATTACAGTCGCCATCGATACCCGGTCGTCAAATGATGCTGTCTCCGGTTTTGAAGTAATGATAAACGGCGGCAGAACACCGACAGGAATAGATGCAGTTGAATGGGCGAAGAAAGTTGAGGGCTTCGGTGTTGGAACACTTCTCCCGACAAGTATGGATGCCGACGGTACACTAGCAGGGTATGACATCCCGATGACCCGTGCTATCGCAGACGCTGTAAGCATTCCCGTTATTGCTTCCGGTGGAGCGGGAACTCTCGAACATCTTTTAGAAGCCATAAAGGAAGGACATGCCGATGCCGTACTAGTTGCGTCGATTGCCCATTTCGGCACATTTACCATCAGACAGATGAAAGAATACCTGCGGGATAACGAAATATCCGTAAATCTGTAAAAACACACAAAACGGTTTAAATAAAAAGTAGGGATTTGATTTATCAAATCCCTACTTCAGTGTTAATTTATAAAATAAAGTTGTTTGTTTTCAATATTACTTCAACTCAAGAAACGTAACCGGTCTCTTGAGAAAATACGAAGGAAGCCTGATATCGCCGACCGTAAACCTCCTCACCTCGACATTCGTCCCAATTTCATATTAATATCCTTAACCGTGCTGGTCAAATACAATCGGCGTTCCATTGTACTCGCCAAGTAGAAACTGTACATATCCTCCGCAACTTTGCAGGGTGATAATCGAGGTTTATATTAAACTCATTTTAGAATAAAAGCTTCATGTCTCAACAAAAAGCCCCTGTAAAAACAGGGGCTTTTTGAACCAAATAATGTATGATTAATTATATAGTTTTCACGTTGTTAGCGACCGGGCCTTTATCTCCCTGTCCTACATCAAATTCAACTTCCTGGTCTTCATTAAGATTGCGAAAACCTTCAGCTATAATGCTTGTGTGATGGACAAACAAGTCATCACTACCGTCATCGGGTGTAATGAAGCCGAATCCCTTCGATTCATTGAACCACTTTACTTTTCCTGTTGGCATAGTACTCCTTTACTGCGAGGCTCACTTCTGTGAAAAACCTCAAAATAATTCCCTCTCCACAATAATGAAAATGTGCTCCGAGGGATTTAAAAACACATTTCCTTATGTCATAAACACAGTATAATAATTGATTCTTAGAAAGTCAATAATATTTTAATAAATACAATTAGCGATGTGTTTTTTATTAAATAATTTAGGTTCAAGATAACTTAATGGAAAAAAGGTATTATTTCAACTCAAGAAACGTGACCGGCCGTGTAAGAAAATACGAAGGCAGCCTTATGTCACCGACAGTACACCTTCTCACTTCGACATTCGTCCCATTTTCATCTTCATACCCGTAACCGTGCTGGTCAAATACAATCGGCGTTCCATTGTAATCGCCAAGCAAAAGCTGTGCATGACCGCCGCAGCTCTGGAGGGTGATAAACGGTTCGTGTTCGAG
>JABHYP010000045.1 GCA_018656855.1 Candidatus Latescibacterota bacterium
ATTGAGCCGTATCCCTGGGGACAGTATATACCGACAAGTTGACGTTCGATGTAAATTCCTTCTATTGTGCGGGAAGCGTCGGGAACACTCCCTCCCGGAGGCCCATCTTCGAAGTCGAAGAAACAGTGATAAATGGGGTGTCTTCGTTCAAGCGGTCTGATGGTGTAAATCGAACCATATATGTCATTTAATATAAAAATAATCTGTTTGCGTTGTTGTTCAGTGAGATACTTACCTGATGCACCGTTATCAATTATGTAGAATCCACCGGAACGGAGAAACTTTGATGGATTATCAAGCTTTAGCAGGTTATCTGTCGAAATATATATGACCGGATAATATGGAATGTGTTTGTCAGATTCTTTTTCGACAGCCGGTTTCGCCTCGATGTTTGTATAAAGATTGAGTGCATCTGCAAGATCTATAACTGGATGATGAAGTGCAGTTGGCGGGTCAAATCGTTCTCCCCAGACATACAGAAGATGTGTATATCCCTGAATCGCCTTCTTGTTGTGCGGCGAGATGATTATCTCAGATTTATACGTGCCCGTATCGAAAAGAACCTGATTCTTCAAGGGAACAGTTTCCATCATCCTGCGGGAGGCATATTCTTCTATGAGAAGTGAATCGGGAAGCATGTCTGATGAACTTATCGTGTCAGGATCGTAGTCTACTGTTATCTCAAACTCGCCATGATCGGGAACCGGTGTCGTTTTCGTTTCGATGCCCGTGGACGGCTTCCTCATACCTGTGGCTTTGCGGCGAATAGATTTTATCACATCTTCTCTTGAAGTCCGGTAAGGCTTTGTTGGGCTCTGAGGCCTGATAATTAGCTTAATGGGAATTTGTCTCGCACGTATAATTCTGACTTTTTCGAATGTAACAAACGAAACCACAATCGAAAGAAATACCATGCCCATAGCCAGACCGAGCAGAAAAAGCCGGTTGGATTCGCGCTCGAATTTTTTCAGATCAATCCTGTCCGAGGCACGAACGAATCGCTGGGATTTACTGTTATCTTCCATGAGTCATGCACACTAAAGTGAATTGAGTCTTTCAATAACTCAGGATATCTTAGAGAAACATTTCTCGTATAATAGTATGTATCATTTGTTATCCCGTCAAGAATTATTTCTCTTTTGACTTTTAATATTTACGAAAGAAAATTCTCTCTCATTACTACACCAATGTTGCCCCTTAAGGTCATCGAAGTTACTATTTTGGCCATTCCCAGTGTGTTTTTTAACCTCAAAAACCTCGTCTAATCTCCCGGGCAGAACTTTATACACCAAGCATGAGATAATCGATTTTTAGGGTGTATTTTGTGTTTCAGAAGGGTGTTTTCGCTAAAAGAAATGAGAATAGTGGCTGCCTTTTTCTTAATACTTCACATAATTTGGACGGCGGACAATTATTTCACCAACACCATCTTCCTTGTGTCAGTATAGCCGTTGGATTTAGGGTGAAGAAGTATAATAATTATCTTACATCAGCCCGTAGAAATGCCCAAAATGCTCCTATTGCAAGTACAATGTTCCAGAAAAGAAGACCTGCAATATCCACTGCAGAATCATAAAAAAATTGCCCTAAAGATGCTTTACTTTCAACAAATCTTGGAAAATCCGATTTATCACCTTCATATTCTTTAGGGTAGAGTTCAAATTGTATAGACCCAGTGCTTCCACTTGAATATCTAACCCAACTCCCTATAAATATCTCACGTGACATAATCACTACTTCCCCAATCTTTTCGAGAATGTAATCATCATAAACCTGAGAATACCGTTCAACATCGTTAAGAAAATGTTCTTCACTGAGTATACCTGTACCAGAAAAGTTCTCCATAATATGACGGAGAAGAGAGATTGGTGATATAAGGGATAGGCTTCGTTTTCTCTTCATGCTGTTCATCAAAGCATTCCCATATAGTTTTTCTATTTTTAAAAATGATCTGTGCGCTTCATAACTGTACGGTTTCACTGTTTCTGTTGCCTCTTCACGTGAACTGAAACCACCTATGAAATCAGGAGAAGATTGGTTAATAAACATGTTTTCAAACTTCTGTTCATATTCTTCTCTTGTTTTAATAAATTGCTGAGAAATTTCTATTTCACTCGGTATGTTCGATGACTTCTCGGCAATAATACCGGCAATATGAGGAATAGTAAAAAAGAAAATCCAGACAGAGAATAATACAAGTAATCCAAGTGAGGATTTATAAATCAACGAAGAAAGCGAAAGGGCAAGTAATATAAATAATGATATATAGATACAAGAAGAAGCAGCTATAAAAAATAGTTTTGAAATAGTTCCGACAGTAAAAAAGTGGGGAACAAAAAACAGTGTAATTATCAAACTGATAATAAAACCTATTATGAGAGGTATCAGAAGAGTAAAAAGAATGACAATATATTTTGTTAAAAGTAATCTTATGCGACTTATCGGATTTGATAGTACCAGACTGAGCGTTCCATCTTCTTTCTCTCCCGATATTGCATTATAACTAAAGAGGATGGCGTATATACTGAATATAATCGTTATTATGAAAGACCAGTCGATATCAGGAAATTCGGGGATTTTGTAGTTCTGAGGCTTTGCGGGAAGTGGATAAATTATACCTCCCGGTCTCAGGTCATATCCATAAGGGCGGTACTTATCTCCGCCTTCCGCAACGAATAGGAAAGGGCTCGGTTGTGGATACATTTCTGTAGCTACTGTGCTCGGTCGCGGATAATTCGGACCGCCATTAGTATCAAATATAACATTTGATCCATAAAATGTTGCTTGAATAGAAGGTCTAAAAGGAGGTTCGCTCGTTCTGTTTTGATAATATTTTTCTAATTTATTATATCTCTTTGAAAAAATAAATCCGTTTGCAGAGAACAAAATGATGCTTAATATCAACAGTGCAATAAAACGCATACTTTTCAAATTATCGAGGAATTCACGTTCAATTATTGCTTTCATTAGTTATCTCACATCTTTTCTTAAAAAAGCGGTATATGCGATAGTAAATGAAACAATTGCGAACATAAAGAGTATTAGCGTATTCGGTAAAGCGGCAACAAAGCTTTCCATTAGTGTTTCTGATTTATATATAAATTCAGGGAGTTCTGAATACTTTTTTTTAAAAAAATCACTTTCTATTTTTCCACCTTTAGCCATAATAGTAAGTTCATCTTCTTTGTAATTAATATTATCTTGCCAGTATTGATATATTCCATCGATAAACCGTTGATGATCTTCTATACCTGTGCAGGCATAACGGTTCATAAGTTGATCATACATCACAGAAGGCGCGAAAATCAGAATATTCAATATATTTCGAACCTGCCCAGTTAATTTATCACTGTATTTTTTATCAATTCGATATTTCGCTTCAGCATGCAAATAATATCTAACATGATATAAAATATTTCCTTTTGTTTTATTTGATATTTCATTGTATAACGCTCTTTTTTGTTGCATAAATTCCGTTTCTTCAGGTAATGAATACGATACATCACCTATAAAAGCTCCTAAATTCGGATAAACAATGATTAAAACAATCCACAATTGAAGCAGCGCAAGGAGAGCTATTGATGGTTTATTAATCAAGACTGAAACACACAGGCTCAATGAATAAAACAGTATGAGATAGAGTAGAGATACTCCAAACATTGCTATGATACGGATATAATCAGAGGTATGCAGGACTACAGATGGATGTAAAATTATTATAAGAACAGCGGGAATTGTGGCGATACACAACGAAAGAATGATTACAATTGCACCGCCAATGAATTTCCCTACCAATATTATATATCGGGAAACACTATTTGAAAGATTAAGTCTTAATGTTCCTCTTATTTTTTCTTCCGAAATTGAATTATAGGCGAGAAAAATCACAAACAAACTGAGAACTATTCTAACAATAAATGCATAGTCTATAACATCGAATTCGGTGGTAAACCGAGTATGTTGGCTTCTGAAGCCCAAATATCCGGTGGTTTGTGTTGGTATCTGACCATCCATTATAAGTGCTTTATTCCCCAGTTTACGGTCTTTGCCGCTGTAAAGAATACTGAGCACTTGTGGGGCTTTATAAACATATAATGCGCGCGAGTAAAAATGTTTTTTTTCATTCCTGCCATCGAGATATTCCTGGTTACGTTTAACATAATCCCGTGTATTTATTACTGTACTGAAAGCCACCAGGAATAACGTAACTAATAGACAAATCAAAAGTTTCTTCGACTTGATGTATTCCTGTATTTCACGTATGATTATAGTACCGAGCATGAGCTAAACTCTTTTCGTAAAGATGATCTTAACGAAGCAAGGTCAAACTTTTTGTAGAAAAATTTTTATTCTCCTACTTCATGTTATCATAATAATTGATTAAGCTAAGAAGAAGTTGGGCGGAATGGCGATAGAAAGTATTATAAAAAAACTCGAATGTATACTTTCAGTATCTTTTATTGAATGTGAATCAGACATTTATTTGTCAATAATATTTTCTTTCTCTTCATATCTTACGACAAGATCTGCGGATGGGCTTAATGCTTTTTCATTTAACAATGTTATTTCATTAGTTTGATAATTTATTCTGTAATCTGTTCCACGTATAAGAAGTTTGCCATCAAGTTGTACCCGGTCACTGCTTTCTTCAATATTGCCTGCTTCGCCTATCTTAATAACACTTTTAGAACGAACTTTCAGTTTTTTTGTGCGTTCCTGTGATTGTGAACCAGAACGGAGTTCACTCTCTTTCTTGTTTAAAATCCCGCTCTCCTGCAATAAAGCGTAAACAACCATATTCACACCAAATTTGAGTTGTGGTTGGTTTTTTCCAGTCTCAGCCCACCTGTAGCAATACCCTTTGTCAGAATAGATCGCGACAAGCCTGTTGCCGATCCATATACCTTCGAGGGGAGACAATGGGTTTGTAAAAGGTATTTGTCGAACAAATTTTTTCTTTTCCTTTGTCATTCCTTCTATGATAGCTTCAAGGTTTGCTCCTTGAGGCGGGCCGTAATCGAAATCAAAATGACAGTGGTACAATGAATGATCTTTATCAATCGGTAAAAACTTGGCCTCACTGCCAAGCGCGTCACGAAGCATCTGCCGTAATGAGGCTTCTGCTTCGCCGAATTCATATTGAGGAGCAGCATTGTCGATTACAGCAAAACCGCCATTTCGCAAGTAATGACCGAAACTTCTTTTCTCGATATCAGTCAGCTCGAACGCCTCATCTGCCATTATATAAACAAAAGGTGTTTCAAAAAATTTTTTTTGCTGATCGAGGAATAAGTGTGTATCAACCTTCACATTAAAGTCAGTTTGCTTGTTCACAGCTTCCGCAAGATTAATAATTGCACGTTTTAAGTTATCCGGTGGTTTTAAATGTTTACCCCACCCTGAAGCAATGTAAATTGGAATTTCTTTCATAGGTGTGTGCTCGACCTCGATTTCTTCCTGAACGATCGCCTCCGGTTTTATTTTACGTGCTTGAGCGCTGCTTGAGCGAGAGCATGATAAAAAGGTTCCGGTCACTGCGATGATGAAAAGTATCATAATTGAAGTGGCCGTCAGTTTCGTAGCGATCCGATACTTATTGCTCAAAATTCTTTTTATCCTTTTGCCGAGACTTTTTTTCCTCTCGGTAAAACCTATCCCGATGAATCCAAAAACAGGCTCTCTCAGCGTTTCTTCCATCACCCGGACAATACTCATAGTATATCGTTTTTTCCCCGTG
>JABHYP010000508.1 GCA_018656855.1 Candidatus Latescibacterota bacterium
AACAACATATGAAAAATTAGCCGGATTGTTTTTCCAGATTCATGATCCGACGCAGAAAAACCGTCAGGGACCGGATATTGGAGACCAGTATCGCTCGGCAGTCTTTTATGTTAACAATGAACAGAAGCAATCAGCAGAAGGGCTGATCAGGATATTGAAAGAAAATGGATACGATGTTGTTACCGAGTTAGCCGCGGCAGATACATTTTGGGTGGCTGAAACGTATCATCAGGATTACTATACAAAGACCGGTCATAAACCCTACTGCCACATATTTACAAAGAGATTTTAGTTAGATTTACACCACCTTTTATGAGTGTAAAATCGTACCGGCGCAGCTTGTTTTGAGTCTGTCGATTCATCAAACCCTCACTGTTCTTTGCTATAGAAACGAGTCGTGGGATACGCCAGTTCAATATCGTCCGTCTTCGCAAATGCATCGAGTGTAGCTTCCCATATATGCTGCTCAGTCGTTCTCCGCTGACGTGGGTTAACGAGATATCGGACAGTCAAAAGAACTCCACTGTCCTTTACGGTCGTGTATACTATCGGAGAAAGCTTTCCGAAGAAAATTAGGTACTTTTCCGCAGCTTGACTTATTTGCTCTTTTGCTCCTTTTGAAAGATGTTCGGCGTTGTCTTGAGCTATCTTCCCGAGTATCTTCTTCGCCTTTTTCCAATTGCTTTCAAACGTTATGAGTACCGGTATTTCATTCCAGATATATTCAAATCCTATCTGGGAATTTGCCAGAGGTTCTCTGAGGACCTTGCTGTTTGGAATGTGGATAATTCTACCTGTACTCTGGTCAGCGTCTACCCAATTCCCTATCTCAACAATACTGAACTGGAAGAATCTTATATCAATAACATCGCCTGCCGTTTCGCCTATTTGGATGCGGTCTCCCACCTTGAAAGGTTTTAGCGACATTATGAAAAACCATCCGGTAATATTTGCAATAGTGTCGTGCATTGCTATAGCAAGGCCGGCACTTGCCAGACCCAGAAAAGTCGTCAGAGAATCGACACCTTTTATCCATATCCGCCCAATCAAGAGGAACATTAGTAAAGTATAAATGTATAGAATGACACGGCGAAAACGATAAACTCGCTTAACATCCGATATTCGCTTTTTAACAATGAGATTGGAAAGAAACTTACCTATTGAGAGGATAAGGAAAAGAGCAATGGAAAATATAAGTTTTTCTGATAGTTCCGGGGATATTTGAAAGTATTCGCTCAAGGGCTGCATTTCGTTATACCTTTCTGTTTCTTACATGCACACAACTTATGATTAACTTTCCAATCAAACAATTTACTTACTGCATATTTCTTATCCAAAATGCCATATTTCCACGTATTTGTCAAGAGCCGTCAGGCGTATTATCAGTTTTAGAAAAAGCTTATGTGGAGTGGTGTTGAAGAAGAGATGGTGTTGATGTACATTCGTGGAATACGGCCCCGTCAGCCTCGTATAGCATGCTGGGCTCTGTTTTTGAAGAAAATGCTATCTCAATCTGTCATAAGTTATCAACTTATCAGTAAAAGAAAAAAAGCAGCAAAAAAGAAAAGTACTATCACTACTAACAATATAAGCCTTTTATTTTAGAACTTGGCAAAATAATATATAATGAAACATGATGATGCTTGTGCACGGTATTCATTTAATTCTTTTCTGGCGCCATCACTAAGTTTTACTTGTATCATAGCGCTACCCTGCTTAATATTGAAATAAGAAGGGAATACCTGATTGTAAATATTATATAAAGACAGAAAACAGGAGTCAGGCGTCGGAATAAAAGATATTTGCTTCTATCTTCTTAATAATATCATGTGTTGTAATTAAAGACGTCATATAATTATCCCTATTTATGCGGATCAGCTAATATCGATATAAATATTTTGCGTTTCCCCTTATTCTCCGGAGGTAAACATGTCAAAAAACAACAAATCTCTCTTCACAAGACGTGATTTTATACGAGATTCAACCCTTCTCACTGCCGGCGCGGCATTTGCTTCTGGTATATGGCCTGTAATCTCAGAATCATCTGATACAAATGAGGATGCGCGCAAGTGGTTCATGAATATAAACCGTCAGCTCATTCTCGAAACACACTTTGGAAACTACAAGGAGATCTTTAATAATTTCGATGCTGAGGCGGCAGCGCAGATGTATGAGGAGGCAGGTGTCGATTTGCTTTGTTATTTTGGGAAATGCCAGAACGGGTATTCATATTATCCCACGAAGATAGGTGTTGAGCATCCGGGTCTTAACAGGGATTTCACCGGTGAATTAACCGAAGCGCTGAAAAAAAGAGGAATACGTTGTATGGTGTATTTCTTTCCGGCGATGGAACGGCGGCTGCAGAAAATTCATCCTGACTGGATCTACCATACCGATTATTCAAGTGAGATACCGGAAGAAAGCTCTTTCGATGATGTTGCAATGATGTGTTTTCAATCGCCGTATATGGATGAAATCGGAATCCCTCAGATGAAAGAGTGTCTCGTAAAGTATAATTTTGACGGTGTATTTGTAGACATCGTAATGCAGCAGTTTCTGTCAAATAATTGTTACTGCCGGTATTGCAGAGAACTATACAATAATGAAGTGGGCGGAGTTATTCCCACGGATAAAAACGATCCAGGAGCTTTTATATACCGCAAATGGTCAAACAGGCACATGGAAACATTCATTGATAAAATTCAGCACGCCCTTGATGAGCCCGGACCGGAAATTGCAGTCATCATTAATTACGCATGGATGTCACGGTATCCGGTTACACCGCCTGAGTATGTTCCGCATGTCACATGGGATACTCCAACTCCGGCTAATGGCCTGTTTTCTTTAGATTTTTCCTTTGAGTCACGCTATCTTTCCTCGCTGCCGGATGTGTCATGGAGCTGCATGAACGTTCGCATGAACAACTGGACTGATTATTCTCTACGTGAAACCGAAGCTTTCCTGCATGAATGCGCTATTCCGCTCGGAGCCTGCGGTACATTGTATCAATCTGATGTC
>JABHYP010000509.1 GCA_018656855.1 Candidatus Latescibacterota bacterium
AACATCGAAGATATGATGTTTCGGGCTTTGCTGATACTGAAACCCTGAAATCCCCGATAGGCCTTGATGATGTATTTGGCCTGTCCCCGAGTGAGGCTCTTCATCCGTTCGGCCAGGATGAGTATCCGGGAGTCTGCCCTTGTGTCTGGATAATTGTCGTTGTTCCGGGGCGTTGACTCCATGACCTCCTGGAATGCCTTGTGGTAGTCTCGCAGTTTGTCGACTATCCCTGCGACAAACAGGCGTTGTTTCTCCGTTGCCTGCATATAGTTGTTAAGGATACAAAAAAACCACTCGTGTGTTGAGTGGTGGATTCTATACCCTTTTGCGACGGTTTTGTTAATGTTGAGACACGTACCGTCTTACCGTTGTCTCGCTTCCCTTGAAAGCAACTGATTGCTTAAAGCTGTCAAGGGTGGAGTTGGCCAGTGAAGCGTAAGGAGTTGTCCATCATTATTTTGCCCCCGCCTTCCTGTGCCAGCAAAATATTGTGGACAACTATAGCGGAACGCCAGCCAAACTACCCTTTATAGCTTTGAAGCTGTTGCTACAATGGGAAAGGACGACGGAAAGACAAACAGGGATTATCGTCTTTTCGTGTTATACCAGTTATCAAACATGATTTGGTATTTCATGTTAATTCACCGCCGATAGTTATTCATGGTAACCTACCTCCATACATTCGCGTGAAGTCTATCAATCATTCAACCCCGTTCAATGCAAATGAAATTGTGAAAACATTTATCCTTTCACCGCCATTATTCTCAAGTGCATACTCGCCCTTGAAGAAAAGGTTACGGGCGATTTCGAAGGAGAGACCGAGGCCGGCACTTGTCGTTTCCGTTATTATTCCGTCAAGGAAACGTGAAGACGTTGTTCCTTCCGGCGCCCCCCCCTGCAATATGTCCCCACCGATATTCCTGTCAGGGAAATTGGCACCATGGCGTTTTCTGGTAAAAACAAACCCGGTTTCAAGCCTCCTTGTGAATCTCTTTCTTATCTCCACGAAAAAAACGTCCGAATTGGGTCCTGAAAAATACCCGAGCCCATCACCATAATGGGTGTAAGTATTGATGGGATATTTATGGGTATAGACCCAAGGATCAATACGGGTATACTCCACGCGGGTATCAAATCCATCCAACCCGAAAGGTTCCACCGAGTATAACCCGAACTGCATTCCGAATTTGTTGCCGTACCAGTCGGTGCCGATTTTTTTAGTCATGATGTCGTCGATAAAGAAATCGCCATAGACTGACACCCCGCTACGGATAAAACGGAAATCGGCCCCGAGAGCGGCATTATCATGATCACGGTTGTAGTGTTCGGCACCCCTTAGAAAATTTACTGGGTTGGCATATGAAAATTCGAACCTATCACCAAAAATAACTACTTCATAAAGACCAACGCTCAGGTTCTTAAGAAAATCGATTTCCACACGGTGGGCAGCGATATATTTTTGGGAGGCAACGAACTGGTTGCTGCTCACAGGGTTCTCGTACCTGATCTTCAAAATCTGCGGATATTGTTTAATTTCCCCAAGAAGATAATTAAACCTCAGTCGCCAGAAACTAACCTCGAACCTCAATTGGTCGTAGGGTGGGGAATAGTCTGAAAGTGCCAGAGTTCCAGACTTCCCTCTCCCCCAAACATTCTCCCCCCTCCCCCAAGAGATGAGGAAAGGTCCATTCTGGTATGTGAGGTGGGCATGAGTTTCATCAAATTCGGCGTGATCGCCTTTCTGTGCATACCACCCAATCCCTGGAGGCTTCCATCCTCCATTGTATTTACGCGAACCCCATTCATACGAATCGCGTACATCAACAAAATATCCCACATGTTCCCCGACAGTCCCACGGAGAATAAACCCGTTTCCCGCTATGTTTACTTCGTTTTCCTCGGGATTATTGGACGAGTCCCTGCGGGTGGTCGAGCGGACTATTACCGGGTCCAGAAACAGTGTATAGTCTTCGGATACAGAGCTGTACAGGTTCTGCCTGTTATGGTATAGAAAATATAGAAACTTCGGAAGGCGGGGAAGCGGTCCGTGATCTGCCGGAGACTCCAATCTGAAATTAGGTGGGAGGTCGTGACGGAATTCCTCAAGGATATATTTAAGCTCCTCTCTATCAACTCTCGAAAGACGTTCCCTCTTTTTATATACCTCAGCGAGAAGCCCGGCGGCGTAAGTGCGGGTGGTAGGTCGCATCCCAAGACGAGACAGAGGAATAATCCCGAGAGTTTCCATTCTCTCCAAAAAATCGTACACCCTGTGGTTGACAGGTAAATAAGGAGAGGCCCCAACTGGACAGGGTGAAAATATCCATATGGTAATAATAAGTGCTATTACTTGCATTTCAAGTCCTAAATCACTTTCCGTCTTCGATCGAGCAATGTAAAAGCAGTTTTGATAATTATTTTCGTATCCAGCCAAAGCGACCACTCGCGAAGATACTGCAAATCATAATCAATCCTCTTCTGCAACTTTTCGAAAGTATCAACCTCGCCACGCGTGGCATAGAGTTGGGCAAAACCGGTGATCCCCGGTTTTACCTTATGACGGAGCATGGACCCGTTGACTTGTTTCCTATATTCCTCGACCATGGAAATGACATGGGGACGCGGGCCAACTATTGATATATCACCTTGAAGAACATTTATAAACTGTGGTAGCTCATCGAGACTATATTTTCTGATTATTGCGCCAATTTTTGTAAATCTTGGATCTTGATGAGTTGCCGGACGAAATTCATAACCATCTTCGCAAACACTCATTGTTCTAAATTTCCATATCATAATAGGTTTCCCATCCAACCCATACCGCCACTGTTTGAAGATAACAGGCCCCAAAGAAGTCATTTTTATAAGGATAGAAATAATTATCATTAAAGGGCTGATAAGAATCAAAATCAGCGTCGCATATACAATGTCTTCAATTCTTTTTAACACAACATTGAGACCGCAAAACGGAGTATCAATAAGGGATAAAATCGGCATTGAACCAATATATAGAATGTTGGAACTCTGTATAAAATCGGTGAGGAAAATATCAGGTACCAGATAAACGGAAGTGGTGCTGTTCTCCAGTTCGTGTAACAACCATCTCATTTTATAGGTGTGATCCGCTGGTAATGCGATATACACGACGTCGATCCTGTGCTGTCGAACGTACTCCGGAACATCTTCATAAGAGCCTAATATGGGGTGTTCTTCGATTCCAGTCTTTGTGGTACCATTAAAAATCCCTTCGATTCGGGTTCCTGACCATGGGTTTTCATTAATCCAACGGGCAATCTTTTCAGCCGCTGTTCCGGTACCGACAATAACAACTCTTTTTATGTTGCGTCCATGAAGACGATAATAACGAAGAAAAGTGCGTATAAACACACGCTCTAATAACAGTATAACAAACCATATTGTTATCCAGTATAGCAACGGTTTATGTATGAAATACTGGAAGTTATAAAAGAATTTGATGAACAAAAAGAAAAGAACAAAAACAATAAAACAGCTCCATGCGATAGTTTTGATTTCATCAGTAATTGAAGAGTGCCGCCATGATCTATAAACGCCAGCGTACGGAAAAACAATCATGGTCAACAGAAAAATAATTACAGCAGCTTCAATGCTATATCCCCCGCGAGGCTGAACACGGAAAGACACAAGGTAAAACACCACACTCGCCAACAATGCATCACCGAGACGAAACATAGTAATCAGCGCAGGTTCGTAATGTCGTGTTATGATTTTCACTCTTTTCTGTCCTTATGACAAGAAATAAAATTGTCTACATACAGATTAATGATAGCATTATCAGATTCGGATATTTTCTTCCCTTGAATTATCTTTTGCGGTAATGTATCGAACCAATAATCAGTGATTACCCGTGAAAACTTTTTTTGTAAATATTGGATAACTCTATCAAATTGAGGATACCGGTTGAGAGCAGGATGGGTATCGGAACTCCATACAATACGTGATGTATACCTGGAGACGAATGAAAACGCATTCTGCTTGACCCTGGTTCCTTCCTCGCCCAGGATACTTGAAACATTCAAGGCAAACAGGCACTCTCCCTGGTCAACTATGTCTACAAAGTTATCAGAAGTACCATACCGTTCTGGGTGGGCCACAACGATACTGATATTATTTCTCTTTAAACGATCAATCAGTTTCTCCAGCCACAGCGGTCTCACTGCAAACGGGAATTCGACGAGAAGGTACCGGTGTTCCTCATCTGGATTATTGAGAAACACCACCGGCTCATCATTGAGTATTTTTTCACATAGGGTTTCCAAGTGGTATTCCGCGCCATAGCGTAGAGTTACATCCACGGATGAGGCTGCCATCGCTTCTTTTAGTTCATCATACTTTTTCTTGATTGCTGATTCTGAATTGGGATAGGCATGAGAAATATGTGGGGTACATACAACGGTTTTGCACCCTTGAGAATGATGCATTTTGAGTGTTTCCATGCTTTCACTCAATGAATGTGAGCCATCATCCAAGCCGGGCAGTAAATGTGTATGTAAGTCGATCATAGGTTCACCTGCAAGCCATAGAATCACTTCTGTTTGTCATATCCGTATCCGTAGCCATATCCGTATCCGTAGCCATATCCGTATCCGTAGCCGTATCCGTATCCGTAGCCGTATCGGGCACCGAACAATCTCGATTTTTTGACATCGTTGACCACTATTCCTGGAATCGTCGCGCCAACATTTGAGAGAATCTTTTTTGAATAGAGCACAAAATCCTTGTTAGTGTCATACCTCATCACCATTAAGATATTTTTGAAATGAGATGAAAGAACAACCGCATCGGTAAATAAATTCACCGGAGGGGTGTCGATTATTATTAAATCAAACGATTCTTGAAGTTTTTCTATTGACGAAATCAGATTCGAATTATTTATCAGTTCTGTGATGACAACATTCTCATCTAATGAGCCGACAGGAAGGAGAAAGAGATTTGAGTAGTTGGTTTTTACCACTTCATCGGGTGAACCGTTATTAATAAAATCGATGAGACCAGGTGACTGAGGAGCATTAAAAAAATGATGTTGACTAGGATGTCGAAAATCACAATCAAGGAGGAGGACTTTCATTCCTGCATGCGCCATGGTTACCGCAAGATTTGCAGAAATAAATGTTTTGCCTTCTTGGGATATTGAGCTTGTCACGACAAGAGTTTTGGATTTCTGAAAACTGTCAGAAAACAGTAAGTTCATTCGTAGCGTATTGAATAATTCAAATGCATGACGTTTATAGTGATCCTCTTTTTTCTCAAAACCAATAAGGATTTCTCTTTTTTTCTTCCTCCCTTTTGTAAGGTGCGGTAGAAGCGAAACAACCGGCGTTCCGCATTCCCGTTCGATGCTTTCTATAGTGGAAAAAGAAGTTTTAAACTGTTCAAAAGCAAAGACCACACTTCCACTTACAAACAGACCTGCCAGCAATGCTATGAGGAGAACCTTCTTTTTGTCGGGTGCAACTGGTACTTGAGGTAATTCGGCCATATTAACAACTCTCATATCACCGATTGTACTGGCCTCCATAATCCGAGCTTCCTGAAGGCGGGAGAGAAGAAGATTGTATATCTGTTCGTTTATTCGCATTCTTCTTTCCAGTTGTACCTGCTCAACCTCAGCTTCTGGTAATGATTTCATTATCGTATCTAATTTTTCTATTTCGGATTTTATTTGATTAAGAACGCGATCATAAACATTAATATTTATATGATTGATTACTAAGTTTTCCACGACAGGCCGCAGTAATGGGTCTACTCCTTTTGTAGCATTAGCAATTGTAATAGAAGTTGCCTCTTCTAATTGTTTTCTGGCTGCTTCAAGTTCGGATTCATTTTGTAACACGATAGGATGGGAAGGATTATATTCTGCTCGCAGCTTCGCGTTTTTAACTTGGAGTTCAGCGATTGTTGAATAAAGTCCTTGGAGAATGGGATTTTCTTGGAAGAAAGGAGAAGAGGTTAATTTTATATATTCCTGGAGTTCGGGATCACCACTCAGAACTTTCTCGCTTTGCTTTTTTGTTGCAGATGCTTCCGTGATTCTAATTTCACAATCTACACGTTTTTCCTCAAGCGCCCCTAACCTCACAATGTATTGCTTAGTTTGTTCATCAAGCGCAACAAATCCTCGAGTCAGCTTGAACTCCTTATAATCATTCTCGGTATCTTTCAATTGAGCAGATATCTTTTCAAACTGATCTTCGAGAAAGTTTTTGCGAGTAGTGACTTCCTCTCGCTTTTCAAATAAGTTCAGGTTTGAAAATTCTGTGATATAACCATCAATTACCTGTTTTGCCCGCAAAGGACTCACATTTCTGTATGAAAACTGTATTATGTTTGTGTTTCTGATGTTAGAAACTTTTAAATTATTTGATATTATTCCTCTTGCAGACCTAATCGGTAAAATCTCTATTTTATAATTCTTACCAGGGATCGAACTGTTTAATACAATAGAAAAATTCTTCAGAATAAGTTTTTTTCCGAAAAAACCACTTGCAAGGAGATTTTTATTAGAATCGAAAACCCGATAATCTGAATCATTATTATCATTTGAATTCCTGGATAAAACTATATTGAATATTTTTATTGAATCAGGAGGGCTGGAAGCAAGGTAATCAATAAAGTCCAATGCTTCTTTTTTCATTACAACAAAAGAATTTGTTTTAACGATGACAGAATCGGTAATGCCTCTTCCCCTAATTCTTTCAACAGTAGTATTAAGAATTACAGGAGAACTCGCTCCTGGAAAGCCGAGTGATTCTTCTAAAAGAGAAGATCTTTGAGATTCAATTAAAAGTTGACCGGTAGCTTCATAAACAGGTTCTGATACTAATAAATAGACAGTTGCTAATAATAAGGTAATGAAAATAATTAAACCTATTAAGTACCGATACTTACTAACGATACCAACCAGTTCTTTAAAGGTGATACCTTCATCAATTAACTCAATATTCTGAATTCTATCGTTATTCATGAAAATTCCTTCAAATTTTTATTATCTACTGAAATAAAATACTGCAACGGAAATAGCTGATACAGATGAAAGGATCAATGAGTAATCACTACGGGTGAAGAATTTTCTTTTGGCAAAAATAATGTCTCCCGGTTTTGCATATCCTAATGGAGAGTCTTTTTCTAGGATTTCATCCTTTGAAATACTCATCTTCTTGCCTTCGCGGTATATGGTAATCGAACCGGATGCTTCAGGAGTAAATCCCCCAGCAAGAGCAATTACTTCAATTATTTTATCACTATCTGATATGGTAAAAACTCCCGGTTTGACAACATGCCCCATTACCGACACCGAATACTTTGCCGTTATAGTGATATTTGGATTTTTTATGTATTCACCAATTGCTGCCCGTAATGAATCATACGCTTCGTCTTCGGTCATGCCCGTGACATGCACTTTACCCACAAGCGGTAACCGCGCTTGGCCATCGGCATAAATGCGAAATTCGCCGCATAATTCCGGAGCATTATAGACATATAAATCTATATAGTCTCCCGGCTGGAATCTGTATAGATCAGCGTACACCAGGGAATGGAAGAATAAAAAAAAAGCAATAATAATTGTTATTTTATGTTTCACCCTATCTCCTTTTGTAAATTTTTCTCATCTTGAGGTGTATCCCTGAAACTGGACGGTTTCGGATTAAAGTCTGTCTGTGTATGTCACGTGTAAAGGTTACTGACTTTGATGATACAATAAGGCCAGATACCCCCAAATATCTCAGCAAAACTTCAACTGGAGGGCCCCGCTTACTATTCAGACTGATTGGATATGGGAACAATCGGTGCCATATTCCATATCTCCGTGGAAAAGTTCGACACGAGCATACTCAGCTCGTCCAGAACCTTCTGAACCTCTTCGTGTGAATACCATTTGGCCCACGCGGGCAAGTCCGTAAACTCATATGTTACGACAATCTGATTGGAGGGAGAAGCTACCGTTCGATATCTCCGAAACTCAACCAAGCCCGGAACTATCAACGTTTGTTCGATAGCTAACTCAGCCCATTTTTTATACGCATTTAACTTTTCAGGAGAAATACTCCATCTCAAAACATAAAGTACCATAATGGTATGATTCCCTATATTAGAGTGCTGATAAACAATTTAACTTCAGGCCCGATTTCGACGGGACCGACACTCTTTTGGCCTGCCCGGAAGGTATTGTAACTGTAATACACCAACCCGGCAAGACGGCCTCTGCCGAGAGGTGCTGTTTCTATAGGTTTGGGAGTGGGGAAATCGCCAGACGGAGTTTCTTGAATAGAAGGAGAAGAGTCGTCATCCGGTGTTGTTTGAATGACAGACGAGCTTTCTTGCAATTTTTGGGGTGTGCTATCCGGGTGTTGTGCTTGCTGCAGAGCCTTTTGAATTTCGGCGTCGGGGATACCTAATTGTTTGGCTCGTTCTGCGGCCTGCGTGGGATTTGAAGGATCAATACCATATGATTTCAATTGTTCGGCTGTTATGGATTGCCCTGTTTTATCCTGAATAACTTTTATGGTCTGTAAAACATTTTGGTTATTTGATTGGGCTTGGGTATTTGCAGGGGACACTGAAAAGAATAACAGGAAAATCCAAACAATTATGTCACAATATCCCAACAGATTGGCACAATATTTGCTCGGGGGAGGGGAGGTTAATATAGTACCCTGTTGTATACTGCCTTGAAGCCTGAATCCGTTCTCATTCTGTATTCTCCGTCGTAGGAGTGTGGCGATATAATGACGTACGTAACTCAGATGACGGGTATAGGTGATCGCTTCCGCAAACTGTTCGATGATACCGGTCCTGTCAGTAATCTCTCTCAACACGAAAATTCCCCCATAGGCACTAACATCACCACCGGTTAAATCAGCCGTAACATTCTTGGTTGATGTAATTTGAATGATAATAATAATTTGACGTAAAGTCAATAATATTTTTTAAGCGGCGGTGAGAAATAAAAAAACGCTCCACACCCTCTGGCGGTTTAAAATTTGGTTCAACACCTTTTTCGGCGGGCGCCTGTAGTCAACTATAGCGGAACGCCAGACAAACTACCCTTTATAGCTTCAAAGCTGGCGCTATAATGGGAGAGGATAACGGAAAGACAAACATGGATTTTCGATTTATCGGGTTATTTCGGTTTTTGAAATTCCTTACCTTCTAATCATCTGCCGGGCATAAAATAACTCATATTCCCCAATGGCATCAGGAAATACGACTTCAGCCCATTGAATTCATCTCTATTTCCTATCCTTATGAATGTATTACGCAAATACTAAGAGATTTTCCAATTTCCTCAAACTCAGATTCAATTGATTGAGCATACTGCTTTATTTCATCGTACTGGTCGCGCACTGATATCTCAATTATTACTTCATGGGGAATCATTAAAATCTTTTTTGCCTTAATTGAATCCCCGTATCGGTCGGAAAAACTCATTAATATTTCGTCAAATAAACTTGAATCAGTATTATCACTTTTGCTTCCATAATTAATATTCATAAAAACCTCAATGGTTAATTATGTGTTCACGATTTTTTCAATATTGCTCCGGCGAGTAAATCTTCATCGTTTAAATATAGTAAGTGTGGCTCCAGTGTGCCCAATTACGAGCCAGAAAAGTGAACGGATATAATCGCGCAATGTGTGAATGAGGGATTCCCTTTTTTTCCCACCCGAGGGCACCGGTATCGGTTTGAATGCGATCAAATGGCTCCCGAGTATCACTGTTGCGATCATGCAAGCTCGTCGTATAACCACCTCTGGGGTCATCTTTACGCTTTGCGGTGTTTTACGTCGCTCCTGTGCCAAACTCTCGGCCTGTTTGGGCCGATAGCCTCATTGACCATGGTTCCTACTGATCTCCCTGCTGATCGTGCTTGGATCTTTTCGTAGAATAGTCGCTATCCTACATTTCGAAACATTTCCTTGCAATAAAACGTATATTTGATTACGTTCTAAATTGGTAAGTTGCTTGTACAACATTCCCTAGTGCGCTCCTTGAGTAGGTGGATGATTTGTTGACGCAAATTCAATATACGCCAACTCGCCATCTTTTTCACCTGCCGTGTTGCACTTGGGGGTTGAATCCACCTTGATTTAATATAAAGGAATTGCAATGAAGAAGAAAGCTTTAATAACCGGTATAACAGGACAGGATGGATCTTACTTGGCAGAGTTACTATTGTCCAAGGGATACGAAGTCCACGGCATCATTCGAAAATCCAGTTCATTTAATACCGCAAGGCTTTCTCATCTTTACAAAGATCCGCATGAAAAAGAGATCAAACTTTTTCTTCATTATGGTAATTTAACAGACGGCACAAGAGTTCGGCATGTTATCGAAAACGTTCAACCTGATGAAGTTTATAATCTTGCCGCACAATCACATGTTAAAGTCTCTTTTGAGGAACCGGAATACACGGCCAATGTTATAGCAATGGGCACGCTGCGTCTTTTAGACTGCGTACGGGATTATATTCTGAATAATGGGAAAGAAGTACGTTTTTATCAGGCTAGTTCTTCCGAAATGTTTGGCAATGCTCCGCCGCCACAGAACGAAAAGTCCCCTTTTCTCCCCAGAAGCCCTTATGCAGTAAGCAAAGTTGCCGCACATCTCTTTGGGAATAATTATCGTGACTCTTATGGTATGTTTATTTGCAACGGAATCCTATTTAACCATGAATCTCCCCGAAGAGGTGAGACATTTGTAACGCGAAAGATCACACTTGCATTGACCAAAATTAAAATGAACCTCCAGGACAAATTATATCTCGGCAATCTTGACGCAAAACGTGACTGGGGATTTGCAGGAGATTATGTTGAGGCAATGTGGATGATGCTTCAGTACCAAACGCCGGATGATTATGTTATTGCGACAGGGGAATCACACTCCATACGTGATTTTTTAGATAAAGCCTCCGGCTATTTGGACATGGACTGGAAAGATCATGTAGAAATTGATGAGCGCTATTTTCGGCCCGCTGAGGTAGATTATCTTTGCGGAGATGCCGGGAAAGCACATGAATTGCTGGGATGGAAACCCAAAACATCCTTTACAGAACTGGTAGAAATGATGGTAGAATATGATCTTGAGCTTGCGCGCCGTGAAAGAAAGATAGACGATTCAAAAGAATAGGGGTAAATTTGATGGAAAAGCAGAGTAAAATATTTGTTGCCGGTCACCTCGGTCTGGTTGGCTCGGCAATACTCAGGAAATTACGGGCCGAAGGATATGACAATATTATTGTCCGCCCCCGGAATGTGCTGGATTTAACCGATCAGCATGCAGTAAATATATTTTTTGAATCGGAAAAACCGGAATATGTGTTTTTGGCCGCGGCAAAAGTTGGTGGGATCGTTGCAAACAGTTCATATCCCGGAGATTTTATTTATGAGAATTTGGCGTTATCAACGAACACAATTCATGCTGCATATAAAAGCGGCGTGAAAAAATTTATGTTTCTCGGATCTTCATGTGTTTATCCGAAACTTGCCCCACAGCCGATAAAAGAAGAATATTTGTTGTCCGGGCCGCTTGAACCAACGAACGACGCGTATGCAGTATCCAAAATCGCGGGTATAAAAATGATACAGGCATACCGCAGTCAATATAATTTTAAAGGCATCAGTTTGATGCCGACAAATTTATATGGTCCCGGGGATAATTATGATCTTGAAACTTCGCATGTTCTTCCCGCGTTGATACGGAAATTCCACGAAGCCAAAATCAATAACGCGAGTGAGGTAGTTATTTGGGGTACAGGAAAACCACATAGGGAATTTTTATATATTGACGATTTTGCCGACGCTGCGCTTCTATTAATGAAAAAATATGATTCGGATGATATTATCAATGTTGGCACCGGGAAAGATATTAGTATCGGTGAATTGGCAGATATTGTGCGTGATGTTGTAGGTTTTAGTGGAGAAATTGTCTATGATTCCTCCAAACCCGATGGAACCCCGCGTAAACTTTTGGATATTTCGCGTCTTAAAGATTTAGGATGGGAACCCGCGACAAATTTACGGCAAGGTATTTCAAAGTCATATCAAAGTTATCTCTCTAAATAATTCAACATGTTTTCTCTCATTAAAGTCGATTTTGATTTGAAAACGAATCCAAAATATCAAGTATATTTAAGTATTCATTTCTTCTATGCATGGATTATGGAGAAATTATTATGCACGAAGAAAGTATGTGATATGCGCATATATAAAACAATTTTAATTTTATTGGCATTCTTATTTTTAGTCGTTCCAATTATATATGCAGACACTTACGAAAAATTTGTTGAAGACGCAAATAATGCAGGGCACAAAGATATTTCAATAATTGAGCATAGTGACACTCTGAGGGTTTGGTATTGGCCTCTTGGATTCAGATCTGAATTTGATGCCTATAAGGATATACGAAACAGAACACATAACTATGTTAATCAAAGTAAAGGAACGTTTAAACATATTGAACTTATTCAATTATCATGGGGTATCCCAGTCATTTATTCACGAAGTGAGAGTGAAAAACCAATAACGTATGACACTTTTAATAACGCATACCACTTACAATCCCCAAAACAATTATATAATAATAATTTGAGAAAATTTCTTGTTCAAATTAACTTCCCGCTTTCAATACAATTTGGAAACATAGATGATCCATTTATTTATAAAACCGGTATCAGACCTGATTTCAGATATTTAATTAGTTCGAATCTATTTGCGTATGGTCAAGTTGACTTATATGTTCATAATGAATTTAATCCAAATGTTTGGTATAAACCGGCTAATTTAGGAATGGTATTTTGGAAAACATTCCCTAAAAATATTATTTCATTTACTAATATTGGTGTTTTTACCCATAAAGAACTTTCCGGGATTGACGAGAAGCTCATAATTCCTTTATTCAATGACTCGCATTCTTTCGTAGCGCATGTTGGATATTTCAGATATGCGAATTTCATCGACAATACATTTTACTATGGAACAAAATCTAAAAAATTAGCCCTTGCAAAATACACATGGTTATATTCTCCATATGATTGCTCTCTGGCAATACTTGGAGGACGTTTTCTTGAAGGTGATACAGGTTGGGGCATGGAAATCTCTCGGATTTTTAATGAAGTAGAATTTGGGTTATCGGCAATAATCTCGGATGATGATTTTAATGGGCATATACGTGTCTCTGTCCCCTTGTTACCGAGAAATCGTGCATCCTTGTCCACGCATGGAATAGCAGTAGTACGGGATTTTGATTTGACCTATCATTATGCAAAAGTATATAAAGGAAATGAGCCGGAAGTGGGGATTAGTTTCAGAGAAATTGAACGGTATGCAAAACCGACCCATTTCAGACATATGGTGATACAAAGTAAATAACGCAGGAATTCCAGAGTAACCTAAAATTGTCAAATGAATAAGAATAACGCAATGAAAATAAAAAAAATACATTTTTTGAATGTTTCGCTCTTCACCACAGTTTTGAGTCTATTTTTTCATACGATCCTCTATGCTGATAATAACAGTCCGGCTTCACTGTATGGATATCATGGATATCTGACTACACCGTCCGCATATATTGCTGACGGCAGTTGGCGCTTTCATTACAGTTATCTCCCAAAAGGAGCCGGGCCATTTCATAAAGGGAAATCTGATAACTGGATTTTTACGTCCTCATTAGGTTTGTTTCCTTTCATGGAATGTTTTTTTTCAGTATATGTCAGTCCGGAACACGAATGGGAAGTGAGTGGTAGGGGTGATACAACACGGTCCCCGGGTGTAAAAATTAAATTATTCAATGAAAAGAAAAATATCCCTGCTGTTTCTGTCGGAGTGTTTGATCCTAAAGTGGGACTGGGCGACAAATCTAGATCCATTGCAAACGTTTCTTCAATTTTTATTGTCGGAAGTAAAAAAGTAGGACGAAGCTCGATATCTATAGGATATGGTTTCAACGCATTTAAAAGTACTCATGCCCGACTCTCAGATGTTTTCGGAGGGATAGATGTTTATTTTTCACATTTTCTATCGCTCATGGTAGACTATGATGGAGAAAATTTGAATGAGGGATTATATGCTCATTGGAAGGGACTTAATATGAGTATTGCTTATGTTGGTGAATCAATACCTGCATATAGAATTGGCTATAATTTAAACTTAAATCATAGGTAATAATCACTGTTTTAAAATTATCGTCTATTATTGTTGCTAATGAATTCTGATCAACGACAATGATAAAGTTTCCCAAAAACCATCCATTCAAGCCAGAAGAATGTGGCTTGAGCACCATGCGCATTTATTATTTCAAGCATTTGATCGAGATATCGCTCAACATCGTAGGGAATTTCCAAGCCGTTGCGCGAGAACTTTGCATAAAAACAACGGGCTATCCAGATTCCTTCTCCACATTCTGCGAGGTTCGAGCACGAGACGGTAGGCC
>JABHYP010000510.1 GCA_018656855.1 Candidatus Latescibacterota bacterium
AGGGCTACCCTTGCCTTGAACGCAGCATCATAACGCTTCCGTGTCGTCCCCATAATTCATCTCCTTTTCTGCTTAATTATACTATTTCTTTTAGGAGATTTCACACCTTATTTTTCTGTCCAGTTTATGGGGTACATTATACCTCAAGACCAAACTTATACGCTTACTGGTAAAATTGTCAGTATCTTCAACCCGATTCAAGGCGGGAGAAATAACTCAAATAAAGGGGTGACAGTTTATCTAACAGGAAATGTTTTTCACGATTCAACACTAACAGATTCTGGTGGCAATTACTCATTCTCCGGTCTTCAGGAGGGGAATTATACCATAACAACTTTAAAAATAGACTTTAATTATCAAGTTTCTTCTAGTGGTTTCAATTATGTTTTCAGTCCCTCAAGCAAAAAAGTTAGCATAAAAAACGATGTAGTTGTTGAAGATATTTTCGTAACTGCCCTTTATAACTCCTATTATCAATATGTTATTGGTGGAAGAATATTCGATACTAATGGTGAACCTGTTGAACATGTCAGTATAAAATGTATTGATACAATCAACAATACAACAGCATACGATGCGCACACGGATTCGGAAGGATGTTATCGTGCTTGGTTTGAAATAAAGGATAAATCATATGTTCTGATACCTGAAAAAGAAGGGTACGAATACACATTCAGTCCTGATTCCTGTGTTGTAACTATTGAAGAAAACCTCAATATCTGTAACTTTACCGCTGAGTATGTGGGGCCGCCGTTTCATACTATCTCGGGGAGGCTTGATGGTATTGATTATGAATATCTAAACGATATTTGGAGAATACGCTTGTACGATGGTGCAAACTATTATAACAGTGGAGTAGATTCGACAGAATGTTATAATTTTAGTGTTTTAAAAGATGGAATTTATACGCTAATACCTGATGATATATACCCTTACACGTTCGATGCCTTAACAGTAACAGTTGAGGGTGAGGATGTCATCATACCCGACATCATCTTATCATATATAGGCCCGACAAAATATGTATTTTCAGGATATGTTATTGACAACAGTGGTAATGGGATACCCGGTGTGAATGTATTAATTACCTTAGTTGGATATCTTGAAACCAATGAAGAGGGATATTACTCAATGAGCGAGACAAATAATCATTTTTCTGTAGATGAGCTTGATGAGTCCAAGACTATATCCTTTATCCCATTAAAAAACGGTTTTTCTTTCACACCGGATACGACCTATGTTACATATGAATGGCAGAAAGGTGTGGAGTTTGCAGAAATCGAGGTACCCGATATAATTGGTTTCTACTGGGGAGCCGAAGACTATTTCCCGCTCGACGCCGCCTCAACATGGATATATGAAAGGACAATCGATGGAGGAAAGTCAGTAGACCATACTGTCAGTGTAACCGGTATCGAAACGGTAAACGATAAAACCTATTCACTTATGTCTTCTGGATATTCCGATTATTTCACTGCGTTTCGCATCGAAAAAAATACTGTCAACACACATGCCGAAGATAAAGACAAAGAGTATCTGAAATTTGGAGTTGAAAGGGGAAGCAAGTGGGCAATAACCAGTATCCGTGGAAAAATACTTTCGGCAACTTTTATTGATATTGAATCTGTCTCTGTCCCTGCAGGAACTTTCGAGGTCTGTCTGCATTTTGAGTTGAATCTTCCGCTCGGCAACATTTCGTATGAAAAGACAGACTTATGGTATGCACGGGATGTCGGGCTTGTCAGGGCTGAGAAGACAGTAGTCAGCATGGGCGAGGTGATGGAGACTGTGACGGATATACTTAAGGATTATGAAATTAAGTGATATTGAGTAGGGAATAAGTCATGTTTTTTATACAATTGGAGGATATATGTTTTTGAGATTATCCATCTTAATTATTGTATCAATTTTTGTAATTGATACTCATGAAATTGAAGCTCAGAACTCCGCTGCATCAAAAAAAATAACGATTAATCTTACCTCTTCTGATAGTGAAAGTATAAATTTTGATGGTAATTTTATGCTTATCCCAAAAACTTTTTCTTCTTTTACACCTGGTGAAGGAATTTCTCAATTTCCTAAAAACTTTAAAATAATAAAAACTTTTTCAAAAATTATACAAATAAGGCAATTTGCTTACCAATTAGCACAACAAAGCAAGGAAGATTATCAGAAAGTTATCGAAAGATATGGTGAAGAATGGTATAAAAATGCTGAATCGAAATATTCAAAAAAACCGGTAGATTGTATCATTTCAATCAGCATTTTGGAGGACAACACGGGAGAGAATTATATAGTTTTTGATTCAAATAATGATGAAGACCTATCAAATGATGAAATAATTAAGTTCAAAAACACTGATAATAAAAATGATGATGGTTCAGTTGAGAAAACTGCCCAAAATGTAGTTTCATATGAATACTATGATGGTATAAATAATAAAACGCTTGAGATAATAATAAAAATAATCAAAAATGCTGGGAGGAGTGATTTAACAGTATTATCTCTTTCAAATATTAAATACGGTGAAACAATTGTCGAGGGTAACCAATACCTTATAGGAATATTTGAAAACTTTTCTATAGAATTTAATGATACCAGTAGAATATGGATCGATACTAACAATAATGGAAAATATGATTATCGTGAAGATTATATTGGTTTAATAAAACATCCTTTTAACATAAATAGAAAATCATATAAAATCCTTTCTTTTGATCGTTTCGGAAGACATATAACCATAGAAGAAAGTTCTGTTCCAAATCTTGCTGTTGGACTGCCTGCTCCCGATTTTGAAGTGCAAACACTGGATTTAAAAAAGTTTCGATTATCTGACCAAAAAGGGAAATATATTCTTCTCGATTTCTGGGGAACGTGGTGTGGTCCTTGTATGAGACAGATACCAACTTTAAAAAAAGCTTATGACATTTTCGGTGGAGAGAAATTTGAAATAGTCGGGATTGCCAAGGATGATGAGGAAAAATTACGTTCATGTATAGATGAAAAGAATCTTAACTGGACTCATATTCAACAAGGAGATGAAGGAGAACTGTTAAAACTGTATCGAATAGACCACTATCCAACAAAATTTCTGATAAATGATGAAGGTATTGTTATTGCAAAGTCAGGTTTATCGGGCGAAAAGCTCTTTAAAACGCTTGAAAAACATATACCTTTCACCCTTCCGTTTAATACCAATTCAGTACTAAATCTGAGCGAAAGAGTTGAGACTGAAAATAATACACAGCGAAATATTTTAGTAGAAATGTTCACAGGCACCTGGTGTGGCTGGTGTCCTTATGGAGTTGAGGTTCTCAATGAAATTCAACAAAATAATGACAACATAATAGTTCTTGCATATCATATTGATGATGAAATGGCTATCGAAGCAGGTGATAAACTTAAAAAGATATTAAAACCGTCATATCCTCAAGCAGCTATTGATAGGATTCACTATCCTGATAAAGAAAATATTCCAATTAGCAGAGACACATGGGAAGAAAAGATAATTGAACGGTCACAGATCCCATCCCCAATTTCAATTTCATTCAATACCGATTATAATACTACTACACGCACAGTGAGTCTTGATGTTATTACATGTACTTATAATGAATTACCTGGAAAATACAGATTAAATGTGGTGGTATGTGAAGACAGCCTGAACTATAAGCAAAAAATTACAAAGAAACCGTATAAAGAAATTGATCCATATTATCACAATCACGTCGTCCGTGAAATGATTACTGGTCCTTTTGGTGAATCTCTCAATAATGCTCCCTTACCGAGTGACATTTGTTTAATTAATAAGTATTCTTTTACCTTAAACTCTAAATACAATCCAGACATCTGTCATCTTGTTGTTTTTGTTAATGAAAATATTATTGATGGTATAGGTCCTGTCCTACAAGCTGAGCAAATTGATTTAGAATTTAAATAATACTACACCGTACATTGAAAGCTTATGGACTAAGTGACACGAGGAAAATAGCGTTAGTGAAGTGACAGTGCCTTCCGCCGTCCGGGAGAGTAACGTATTAAGAAAAATAGCCGCCATGCTCATTTCGTTCAGCGAAAACACCCTTCTGAAGCACGAAAAATAGCCTCAGTATCGATTATCTCATGCTTGGTGTGCCCAAATGCTGTCCGTGCGATTAGGCGAGGTTTAAGAGGCTAATAATCACACTGGGAACAGAAAATCTTGAAAAAACAGTTGCAATTCACTAAAAATCACACCATAATTTTTTACTGTAAGTGTCCGGAATGATCTTGCGACGTACATAATCCACAAAATTTATCGCACCTGACACTTTTGAAATGTTGATAAATGCCGAGAAAATAATAATCATGAAAGTATATAAATGATCAATAATATAAAAGAAATCAGAAAAACAAAACATCACGGGAGCGTTATTATGTCTTTTCCTTACTTCAAACGAGTTTTCTTCATCCTCGCAGCTGTCATTTCTTTTTCCTCCGTTACTGCTTTCGCGGCAGATAATACCAGTGGATGGGAGAACATGAAACTCTGGTACGACAAACCTGCTCACGGATGGGAAAACGTGAAAGAAGCATGGAAATCGCAAATTAATTATTCCACTAACTACGACAATCCCTGGTTCAGCGCTCTTCCGGTCGGTAATGGGCGCTTAGGCGCTATGGTTTTCGGAGGTATCGAAACCGAACGTATACAGCTTAACGAGGAAACTCTGCGGAGTGGCGGCCCGATCGACCGTAATAACCATGAGGCCATAAAATACCTTCCCGAAGTTCAGCGCCTGCTTTTCGAGGGTAAGAACAGGGAAGCGGAAATCCTCATGGACACAAAAATGCTCGGCATTCCGCCCAGAGCTATGGATTACGAGTCTGTTGGCGATTTGTGGATCGAGCTGGATGGTATCGAAAAGGCTGACAATTATTACCGTGAACTCGATCTCGACACAGGAATCGCACTCGTTCACTACAATGCAAACGGCGCTGTTTTTACCCGTGAAGTATTTGCCAGCGCGCCGGATCAGGTAATAGTCGTTCATATCACCAGTGACAAACCCGGATTGATTTCAGGCAATCTAACGTTAAACCGTCAGGAAGAATTTCAATCCTGGTCCGAACCGCCGAACAGGCTTGTAATGCGCGGCGCCAAATCCGGTTTTACGGTTAAAGCTGACA
>JABHYP010000511.1 GCA_018656855.1 Candidatus Latescibacterota bacterium
AGCAGTAAGGCCGACAGCCTGTATCATACCCGCTTCCCGGCATTTTACGAGTGTGTCGAGGGCTCCTTCGCGTTCTCTCATATCTGACTTTGACTTAACAAGGTGAAGATGGAATATATCGATGGTATCCCTTTGAAGCTCACGAAGGCATGTTTCGACATCCTCTCGCATTTCAACGGCGGTTTTAACAGGTGATTTTGATGCTATTACAACGTCTGTGAAACCGTCAATACCCTGGAGAACGTGAGGGTATGTTTTATACCCCTTAGCCGTGTCGATAAAATTTACTCCGAGTTCAAGTGCCTTTCTGACAGCCCTGGCGCCGGCCTCAGGTTCAAGATCAGCCTGAAGATGACCGAGAGTGAGGGTTCCGAAACAAAGCTCGGTTACTTCTATGCCGCTCTTGCCTAATATGTTTTTTTTCAAATTCATCTTATAATTGCCTCATTTTTTATTTTCTTAAGATATTTTCATTTATAACAATCAATATTTTTTTCGATCATTTTAAATTCATCCTTAAGTTCATCAATTATTGCATCAAGGTGTCTGTATTGTGGACTCTGTTTGCCTTTTTCTAACCATGGCAACTTAAAAACATTTAACCAATTACCATGATCTAAAGGAACTGGTGTATAGAGAGTCCCTTTAGTGAGTAGTAGTGAGCACCAATTGAAAATGTAGAATATTGAGGCAATGGCTTCTCTTCCATCTCTGAAGGTGGGCACGACTCCATTTTGTACTCTTGAGATATGAGCGACCTTTGTGTTGGCGTATGCTTCAATAAAGGAAACAGCTTCTTTTAAGAAGGCTTGTTTCGAGGAAATTCTTTTCTTGGTGACATGAGTGCTTCCGATCTCAGTTAAGTCATTAAAACATTTATTTCCCAATATTTTAAAGGATTCATCATACATTGACTGATACCACTCGCGTGTTAAGTTTATAGCGATATTTTTCATATCTTCAAGCAGTCTCCACAATGAGACTGTGTGCCTTTTTCGATCTATAAGTCGTCGTAAGCGTATTGCCACTGAATCTGAATAAGTGTCAGTAATCCAGTTTTGGAATGGCCCTGCATAGTTGATCTCCGGATTTTCTCCGATTATAGCTTGAAGCTGCCAGTAAACATTGTCGATATGAGATACTTCAATAAGTTGATTTTGAATTTTTTTAAGGTGATCTCTCAACTGATCTAATGATTTATCAAATTTAGATTCATTAATCGAATATTCTTTTTTTTGATCCATTTTATTACCTTGATGGTTTCTTTAAATTATCTCCGGTTTTCGTAAACGTGGAATTTCTTTATTGATTTCAGACGGGGCATGGTTAGTTATAACTATTTTCAGAAGGCCAATCTTCAGATAATTCAAAGATCAATCTTGGATGAACTCCTTCTTTCTTTTCCAGTTTATTATTTATTGGAGTGTACTTTGTTAAATCCATAATTGGACATTCGTATGGATACTTTGACCATGGATTTATGTAAAGTGCCAAATCATTTTTTGCTATATTCCATGGAAGTATATTTAATCCTATCAAAACACCACTCACACGTGAATACCTTGGACCAAAAACACTCGTCCATGCTCCGTTAGGCTCTCTTGTTATCTCATGTTCTTTTCCAAGGTCAAAAGGGTGATTAAAAACAATAGTTTCTTTTCCGAATAATGCGTCCATTATGTCAATATCATCGATAAAGTTACCAAGCATATTAACTGCAATAAAATAAGGTTTACCTAAATCACCATAATGAGTAGCTTTTCGTAGTATTGCTTTACGTAACGGAGTGCTTGAGTCAATTTTTTGGAAACAAGGTGTATGCGCACTAATAAGACGGCGACCAGGTTTCCCACGAGCCTTTATTGATCTGGGATATGCAGTAAATTCAATTTCCCAATTATCGTGTTTGAAATTCAATTTTGGTAAATCATCAAAATTTTTCTGTATTACTAGTTTCAAACATTGATCTGGATCCAAGCTTTGTAGCCATTTCTTAATACAGTTTTTAATATTTTTGCCTGATGGTGCAGTTAAAGGGAAGCTTTTTTCATTTAATTTTACATAAAAATTTGGATCATTTAGTGTGTTAATTTTATCGTACACTACTTTTTTTATAGCATTAGCTGAAGAACTTTCTTTTTTGGCTTCAGTAGTTATAACTGCTTCTATGAATAGTTCCTTTCCATCAGGAGCAATTGCCAAAAAATCAGGTTTTTTTAATTTTGATTCAGATATTTTAGGGTGTATATGAACGCTATATTTTAAACGTAATAATAGTTCATGTAAATAAAGTTCAAAAAAGGAAGAAGTAAATGAAGTATTATTTTCAGATTGAAACCGACTAAGAAATTCGTCTTTTTCAATTTTAGGATAACGGCTAAACCAATCTTCAAGTACATCTCGAATCCGAAAGAATTCTTGCCGGCCGCATCTATTTATGTAGGAGAAAGATGGCTCTGTGTAGGTTTTCGGATTTGTTTCTGTATGATTGCTTTTAAGAAATAGCATGTGTTTTCTTTTACTTTATGATAGTTTCACTGACTTTATCTGTCCAACAACCTTCTTTATAGATTTTTTCTCGTCAATAACTCCGATTTCCAGTGTGAAGTTCCTTTTTTCGCCAGGTTTAATAAATTCGAGAGTGCCTTCTTTGCGCATGTGAGCACGGTGTCCTGTGATATTCCCCGGTTCGATACCGACCACATATTCTCCCTGTCCCATCATTTTCCATTCTATGAAATAAGGGAACTCATTTTTTAGATAGCTGAGGCGGACACCAATATTTTTTTCTTCGTTGACGAGCGCAAGGTTAACCATGCCATCCGATGCCGGAGCCAGTTCATGAAGATAAACACGTTCCGCATAATCTTTTTGAGGAGAAATTAATTTATCCCATTGATCCGGTTCTCTGCGGGCGTTGCCATCGAGGAATTTGGTATGCAATACCGGCGCCACAAGCCGTGAAAGATGTGAAACGACAGGCCAGCCGATATTTATATGGTATAGCATCATCAGAGGGCTTTCCCTGAAACCGACATTTTCGATAGAATCGCTGATTTGAATTTTCCGCGAACCAAGGGAAGTCTCTATCTTTCTTTCAAGAATAAGATTGTCGCCAAACACCTTTGTTTCTCTAACTCTGCCACAAATAGTTATGAGGTATTCATCCCCATCCCATGTTTTATTAACATTAACATCCTCAGCCGGTATGTTTGAAACGCGGCCGTGAAGGCCGAGCTGTTCGTCGTTATCCTCGCATGGATGGGCAGAATAGGTCATACCGCAGGTGGTAAGCAGGCCACCAAAAAAACTCCGCAGCCATTCATAATTTTCAGGCTGATAGGAAAATGGTGAAGTCTCCCCGATAGCAGACTGCCAGGCCAGGGGAATACCGTTATATGAAGCCCGTGATATGTCAAGCCCTCTTGAGGGCAGTACGGTGAATGACAAACCTGATCCTGTTTTTACTTCAATTGACTGTACTCCGGTTGATCGTCCTTCGGTACAGGTCATTTTTCGGGCATCGCATAGTTGGGCAATATCTCCGACACGTTCAAGTATTTCAGTTTTATTCAGAGATGTTCCAAAAAGTTCAGCCATTATTTATCTCCTTGTCATTCTTCCAGGTATGCAGAGTAAATTCACCGTTTTCAAGAAATACATACGTGGCGCGTGTAATCCAGTCTCCGAGAAGAACAAGCGTGCCATTAACGCGATTTTCAACAAGCGGGATATGACTGTGGCCGTAGACAACCGCATCATATTCTTTTTTCAGTTGTTTTTCGGAAATATTTCTGAACTGTTCAAGGTTATAATCAATACGTTCTGGCGGCGGCGCAAGGTATTTACGGGATGTTTTCGATGTCAGAGAGGCAATACGTTTAGCAAAGTCCGGATGAAGGAGCCTGAAGAGGAAAATTGACACGGGATTTCGTAATACTTTCTTTAGAATACGGTAGCCGTGATCGTTCGGGTAAAGCCCGTCGCCATGGTGAATATAAATTGTTCGCTCCTGATGCTCCACGGACATATCATTCAGTATAGTAATTAGGCCGACACTTTCCCGAAGATATGGCCCGAGCCAATAATCGTGATTCCCTCCGAATATAGTGACAACAGTGCCCGCCCGCGCAAGATTGTACAGTTCGAAAACGACATGTGGTGCGATATTTGGAACTACGCTTGTATATTCAAACCAGTAGTCAAACAAATCACCAACAATATAAAGGTGGGATATCCTGCCTTTAAGCCAGCGGATGAATGATGCAACCTTTTCACAACGTGAGAGATCGTCATCAGGCATTCCAAGATGTGCATCGGCGATGAATGCAACACGGTCAGGAAGTTGTTTGGTATTAATTTTCATATTTGAAATATACACAAGGAATAGTGATTTCTTCAAGGTATTTTCATTTAACTCGAATTATTTAAGATATTACACTGCAGAGTTTGTTAAGGCCGCTGATATAAAACATAAACGACGATTAGTAATAATTTTAGCCTAATAAATATTTATATTAGGTTTTTAATTTTATTTATTGATTTTCTCTGTGCATTTTGTGTTATCTGTGGCGAAATAAAAATTTAAAAAAATTATTATATTATACTTGCAAATTTTTATATAATGTATAATATATATACACGAAATTTATTAATGTTCTTATCTCTATTCAATTCACAATATCAGGAGGAGAGTATGCTTATCGTAAAGCGCACGAACAGTTATTATCTTACAGCTCTCACAATAGCTGTAGCTGTTTCACTTGTTTTCTTTGTCGGGTGTACAAAAGAACCTGAATGGAAGGCGGTGAACGACGGTCTTATCGCGGAACATAATATACAACCCCGCGTTCGCGATGACATTGTTGAAACCGGTATTGAATCCAATCTTCAACCGGGAGCAATCAAAAATATAAGCTCCCTTCCGGAAACTGAAATCGCTCCCGGTGCAAAAGGCCATATCTACTGGGGGAAGGGCAACCTCGTTAACTGGATGACCCTTGAGCCCGGCGCTGAAATTAAGAGAGAAACGCTTCAGAATGAACGAATAATGATTGTCATGAAAGGCTCCGTTGAGCAGCTCATTAACGGCTCAAATGTTAAAATGATTGCAATCGAGGCTGTTCCTATTGACGGAACCCACGGCTCCTGTCCGCGAAAAGATTTTGTATACCTTGAAAAGGGCTCTGAAAATGCTGTTAAAGCAGGCAGTGAGGGCGCTGAAATTCTTGAAGTTTACTGGCCGGTACGCCTTGATTATATGGAAAAAGCAGGCGCCAAGAAAGTTCCCTCAAGTGTAACAACGGGAACATATCCCATCAAGCCTTCAATAGAACCTAACAAGGTTTTTGATTACTACGATGTCCAATTTACCGAACTTGTTCCCGGCGCCAATTCACGACTTATTGCCGGCAAAGGTGCTCAACTCAGTTTGTTGAGAATGGATCCCGGGGCGGTTTTCGCACATCATAATCATCCTGAAGAACAGATAATGATTGTTCTTCGCGGTTCAACCGATGAGGTCATACTTGATGGAAAAAGTATAATGAAAGAAGGAGATATTCTCCTTCTTCCCAGCGGAATGGTTCATGGCGGCACAATACATGAACTCGGGTGCGATATACTCGATGTTTTCTGGCCGCCTCGTCCGGACTATAATACAAATATGGAGAAGAAGCTCAAAGGATTTCATCAGATGATTCCTGAAGATTCCAAGGTTGAACTGGTCGCTGACGGCGCGGTGGAAGGTCCCGGACTTACATTTACTGAAGGACCGTCATGGCTTAACGGTAAGCTCTATTTCTCAAGTATGCATTTTGGGCAAGACTGGTCAGGCGATCCCAAAAGAAGCTCTCTCGTTGAGATGGATCCTGATGGCACATACCGGCATATTTCTCACGGTAAAATGCAGACAAACGGAACTATGCCCCTTGAGAACGGCAACCTAGCAGTCTGCGACATGTTCGGTCACCGTGTAATAGAGATGACCACCAGCGGTAGAATTGTCAGGACTCTTGCAAGCAAGTATAACGGTAAGAGCCTTGACGGCCCCAATGACCTCGTTATCGATGCGAAAGGCGGAATTTACTTCACCGATCCTCAGTTCACACCCGATGCAGAGAAAAATCAGCCCGGACGGTGTGTCTATTATCGTAAGCCAAATGGTACAGTTATCAGGGTTATCGAACCTAACGATTTTGCCATGCCGAATGGTGTTATTTTAAGTCCTGACGGTAAAATTCTCTATATCAACAACACTTATGACGATGAAGCTTGGTGGAATGTTGACAGCGATAAGGATAACTGGATTTGGGCTTATGATGTGAACGATGACGGTACATTGTCTAATGGCCGTAAGTTCATGGAACTTTATCTTACTCCAGATGTGTTAAACAGGAAGGGTAAGTCTACAAGCGCAGACGGTATGACAATTGATGAAATCGGTCATGTTTATGTAGCCACACAGATCGGCCTTCAAATCTTCTGCCCTCAGTCCGGTGCTCTGCTCGGCATAATTAACTTCCCTGTTATGCCGGTTAGCTGCTGCTTCGGCGGTGACGATATGAAGACACTTTATGCTACCTGTTTTGATAAAGTCTATAGTATTAAAACAAATATGAAAGGTGTTGTTTTTCCCTTAAAATAATAAGCTTACTCAATATTTATTTAAAAAGCCGGTCTTTTCTGACCGGCTTTTTTTACAATATTCTATCCATTTTAGCAATATGATTATCGAATTAACACAAATATTGCAAATTGACTTTAGTAGTGTATTTTGTTATTTTGTAAAGATATTTTATAAAACATAGGATAAACGATTATTCGATTTTCAAATTAACTTCACAAACCCTCCTGGTCCCCAGAGGATGGACTTGTCTTACAGTTTTCGTGCATTTTAGTCCATTCCATTGATATTGGTACTTTATTTACATTAATAATTATAATATTTTTTCCTATAGGCATATATGATACAAAAATTAAAAAACATCAGAAACTTTTCAATTATTGCCCACATTGATCACGGAAAGTCCACTCTCGCCGACCGCCTTCTCGAACAGTCTCATACAATTTCATCCAAAGACATGAAGGAACAGGTTCTTGATGACATGGAACTCGAACGGGAGAGAGGAATCACCATTCGAAGCCACGCGATACGGATGGAATATACATACAAAGATGGTATCCGTTACATCCTCAATCTTATCGATACTCCGGGGCATGTCGATTTTACTTACGAAGTTTCAAGGAGCCTTGCTGCGTGCGAGGGAGCTCTTTTAC
Organism: Candidatus Latescibacterota bacterium; assembly: GCA_018656855.1. Lineage (GTDB taxonomy): Bacteria > Latescibacterota > Latescibacteria > Latescibacterales > Latescibacteraceae > JABHYP01. The sequence continues at coordinate 7,279 of JABHYP010000511.1, forward strand.
TCGTTGATGCAAGCCAGGGAATAGAAGCTCAGACTATCTCAAATTTCTGGCTGGCGGTGGAAAACAATCTCACCATCATTCCGGTTGTAAATAAGATGGATCTTCCATATGTAGAAGTGAAAAAAACAGTAAGCCAGATTACCGAACTTATGGATGTCAGTGAAGATGAAATAATCCTCTGTTCTGCAAAAACCGGCATGGGTATCGATGACATATTTGCCAGGATTATTGAAAATATCCCGCCTCCTGAAGGAAATGAAACTGCTCCCCTAAAAGCATTGATATTCAATTCCGACTACGATACCTATCGCGGAGCGGTGGCTTATATTCGTGTTTTTGATGGTATCGTAAAAAAAGGTGATAAAGTATTTATGTTCGGCACAGGACTTGACTGGGAAATCAATGAGGCAGGAATTCTAAAATTAGGGAATATTCCATGCGATAAA
>JABHYP010000046.1 GCA_018656855.1 Candidatus Latescibacterota bacterium
CTCGGCAAATCCCGAGGCCTTGCGGTCAGGCATTGAAATCTGCAATCGCCCCGGCACCATAATCAATTCAATTACCATGGAAAAGGAGCGGATGGACAGCATAATTCCTCTTGTCAAAGAATTCAATACAAGCGTTATATGTCTGACCATGAACGACAGCGGCATGCCAGAGGATTACGAGGGCCGTGCGAGAATCACCGATGACATCGCCGCCATGCTAAAGGGAAATGACATATCGCTCAACAGAGCCTATTTCGACCACCTCGCGCGACCGGCATCAACCAATCCGGGGCAGGCGAAGTATATCTTCGATGTTATCCGCTATGTGAGGGAAACCTATCCCGATGCTCACATTGCGCTCGGTCTTTCGAATATATCCTTTGGTATTCCGAAACGGAACAACCTGAACAAAGTATTCCTGGCGATGCTTGTAGCGGCGGGATGCGACGGCGCTATTATCGATCCGACAGAAAAGGACCTGATGCTCACCATATTTTCTGCCAAGGCGGTTCTCGGTATCGACGAATACTGTATGGAGTATCTGATGAAAATGCGTGAAGAAGGGATGGCGTGATTTTATGACTGAATACTGGGAGATATTGACACAAGGCCTCTGGACAGGAGTGACAAAGGGAAAAAGAGTTCAAAACATATAAGGAAAAAGGATAACGCCCAAAGATAAAGACCTGTAACTTGAAACCTATTTTCAAGGATAAAAGATATGAAACCGTTTAAAGAATTCTTGAATGAAAAAGAAACAGTGTACGGTGTATTCGCAAAAACCAACGATCCCTATTTTATCCGGGCGCTTGGGAAATCGGGCTTTGACTTTGTCATTCTGGATAATGAGCATGGCCCGAATTCGGGTAGAGACACCTATCCTCTCATCATGACATCGTTTGCCTCAGGGATGTACCCGATTGTCAGGGTCGGCAAACTAACTGATATTATGATACAGCGTATACTCGATCTCGGCCCCGCCGGTGTGCAGATACCGCAGATTCAATGCAAAGAAGATGCAGAGAATGTAAGGAAATTTACGAAATTCCACCCCAAAGGTAAACGCGGAGCCTGCAGGTTTGTATCTGCCGCTGATTGCGGCCTTATGGATAAAAGCGCTTATTTCAGCGAGAAAAGCGAGGCGGCGGTTATTATTCATATCGAGGGGAAAGAAGGCATAGATCAATTTGATAAAATTGTCAGAGTCGATGATATAGATGTCATTTTTATCGGCCCTTACGATCTTTCCCAGTCGTTGGGAGTACCGGGACAGGTGGATAATCCAATCGTTACCGCGGAAATCAAAAAACTTATAGAACGATGTAAAGAGCACAGTAAATACATCGGAACTTTTGCGGACGATGTCGAGACTGCCAAACGGTACAGAGACCTTGGCGTCAAGTATATCGGTATATCTGTTGATGTGGGTATTTTCGCCGAGACTTGTCTCAAAATGGTCAAAGAGTTAAATGCATAGCATTTTTCTATAGCAGATAATGATGCGGTATTTGTTGTAATCCCCCATTTGAATCCCATATAAAAGGGTTTAAAGCGAAGCAGGGAGATATAATCAGATCGGAATAAAATCACCGCTGTTGGTGATGTTGAAAAAATCCAGCAAAGTACTGATTGTCATTACCTGTCATGACGGTTTCCAAGGTACAGCCATGCCATCGGCGATTCGGTATGGTTGATGACACTGTGAGGTACCAGTCCGTTCGGCGGCGCAAGAAAGGCTTCACCAATATTTTGTCTCAGGAGTTTTTTCCCGAGAAGAAGAGAATTTTCCTCTCCCTTGAGTTTTAACCATATCTCCTCGCAGCCTTCTACGTGGTAGTGAGGAGAACCCATGCCATAGCTTTCAACCGCGACAACAGCTAATCCCATAGGTTCCGCAAGACCGTCGTTTCTGCCGAAAAGGCTGTAGGTTGTATAAGCCCAGCAGCAGTGACCGGGTATTGCATCATAATAGCTTTTTACCACCATGTCTTTCTTCGGTTTGAAATCCTCGGGGATTTCCTCAACGATGATAATAACCTCTAACGCCACACCGGATGCGTTCGTGAAGCTATATTCCAGGCCTGCGGGAATGAATATGCCCGTACCCTCGCTGATTTCCGAACTCTTATCACCGGCCTCAACTGTTCCGGCTCCTCTCGTAATGTAGAAAATCACCTGTTCCCTGTCATGCTTGATCGGCTCTGTTTTCTCATTTCCATAAAGAAAGCCATGATTGTATGATCTGATATACTTAAGTACTGCGCCTTTCGTCGGCGGGTCAACCGGATTACCGCGTGTAAAAATAGTTTGTTCGACAAATCCGCCATGCCCAACCTGAACGTCAGAATTTTTCCATGTATTAACAAAAGGGTACACGTTTATATCCACATCAGGATGGTCGTAAATATATTGAGATTTTTCATCGTAAGACGGCACAAGTCTTTCATCCTGGGCTGATGCGGGTGCCTGAAAGAATAGAACGGATATAAATGTAAGCGTTATCAGTCTTTGCATCACAATCTCCCTTGTGTTTTTTCTCTTAGAAATTGGTTTCAATTTTAAGGTTCAAAGTTTTAAATAGATTACCCAAAAAATCAAGCGGAAATGAAAATTAGAAATGTATTATGTTAAAGTTCCAGATTCCATATTCTATAATAGCCCGTTGTCTGTTGTAATATTTTAAAATTGATCATTGAGATATTGTTTATTCATTATTTGCCCCTCACCCTTTTCCCTCTTTTTTCATATAAGCATGAACAGACCGCACGGCTTTTTGTACACCGTTGTCTTCAGGTAGAATAGCAGTAACCTTTTTAAAAATTTCGCGTTCGGAAATTAAGCGGAATGTTAAAGAATAATTGATATCGTACATCCACGACAACTGGTTCAGGCAAAAATCCTTAAAAGATTTTACATTCCTGTACGATACGGTTTCCTTGTTGAGAATCTGGGCTAGCGCAGCCGGGTTTATCGGGCCATCGAAATCGATGTTTAGAAATATCTCGGGATGTTCTTCGAATATTTTCGTTTTTACGGTGTCGTATATTATACGATAAATATCCAGCTTATCGGCATCACGGATGAGTTTCACAAAGCGTAAGCGGGCGGAATTAACATACTGTGGTATCGTAATCAAATTATGAAATTTTATCCCATCAAGTATTTTCATTTGTTCGTTTTGGGGAAGAGCTGAAAGGATACCGGATTCCCCGACCACCTTAAAACCCCGTTCTCCATGATTAATTGAATCGGGATCGTAAAATGTGCGATACTCGACAACCTGTGAGAAACGTCCGACATCATGAAGAAGGCCGAGAGCTTCTGCTACATTTATATCCGATTTTAACCATTTCATGCCTTCAGCTATGAGTCTTGAATTTTCAGCAACATGCAGACTGTGATCGTATTTAAGCCGTATCAAATGAATAAGTTTATCGTTGTCGGGAGTAATATCTTCCACATAAGCATGAAACCATTTTTTTATAACTTTAAGTTGATTGATGTTCATAAAATACTCCCCTAAAAAACACTATCGGTCTCCGTTCGCAGGAATTACCTAATCATAGTTAGCAATATACGACCTTGAGATTGATTTGTATATCAACGGCTCTAAAACAAAAATATAATAGAGCATAAAGAGATAACCTAATATAAAGACAGGCCGGATTTATGTGTTTATGATTATTAATTATCTAAAAATAATGGAACTTGCACTATAGTACGGCGTAATAACTGTAGTACTTGCTTAAAATTCATGTTCTTTAATAAATATCATAAAAGTCTTTTTTTCTTGAACTATTCAGGTTGGAAAATACTTGACAATACATTCTTAAACTCAGTATTCTGTTAAATGGTTTTATGAATGATTGAAATTATTTTGTGATTATGGAGACTAAAAATATGTCAAAAAAGTCAACAGGAATTGTTGTAGTTATTTTGATTGTAATTTTATTTATTGGTGCTATTTATGTGTTTTTACCGGATTTTTCTGTAAAAGAGATTGCTGTACTCTACCCTTTCGACGGAACCGTTTTTCCCCCCGAAATCGCATCGCCAACCATGCGCTGGGATGATATCGAAACAGGCTCTACAAACTGGAGCATTCGCATTGATTTCCAGGACTCCGGCGAGCCTGTTGTGATTCAAACAACCAAAATGGAATGGACTCCCGAAAGAGAATCATGGGAATCAATTAAAAAAAGATCTCTCGAAAAAACAGCTAAACTTACGGTAACCGGCTATAAAAAGATACTCGGTATAAAAAAAGTCATGTCGGAAAAGACATTCTCGATAACAACATCCGGTGATGAGGTTGGCGCTCCAATTTTCTTCAGAGCCGTACCTCTGCCGTTTGAATATGCGGTAGAAAACATGGAGACAATCCAGTGGGTTCTGGGCGACATTTCATCGGATAAACCACCACGGGTGGTTCTGGAAAACATGCCTGTATGCGGCAACTGCCACTCATTTTCCGCTGACGGCAATAAATTCGGAATGGATGTTGACTATGCCAATGACAAGGGATCTTATATCATTTCCGATGTTTCAAAAGAAATAAGTCTTTCAAACGACAATGTAATTTCATGGAGCAATTATAAAAGCGATGAGAATGAGTTGACATTTGGTTTACTTTCCCAGATTTCACCCAATGGCAGATATGCTGTGAGTACGGTTAAAGACAGGTCGGTATTTGTCCCTGTGGATGATCTGTATTACTCACAGCTATTTTTCCCTCTAAAAGGAATTCTCGTTTATTATGATACGGAAACAAACGCTTTTAATGAAGTTCCCGGAGCGGCCGATAAAGAATATGTTCAGAGCAATCCCTCATGGAGCCCCGATGGCAAACACATAATCTTTGCCAAGAATGAAATGGGTTCCTTGGGAAAAATCGGAAAACGTGTAATTCTCCCTCAGGAACTTTGTCAGGAGTATATTTCCAGAAAAAAATTGTTTAAGTTTGATTTGTACAGGATTCCATTTAACGATGGCAAAGGTGGAGAAGCGATACCCATCAAAGGCGCATCGAATAATGGAATGAGCAATTATTTTGCAAAATACTCTCCTGACGGGAAATGGATAGTATTTTGCAAGGCCAGCAGCTTCATGCTTCTTCAACCCGACAGCAGGCTTTATATAATGCCTGCCGACGGGGGAATTCCTAAAGAAATGACATGCAATACGAATAATATGAATTCCTGGCACAGCTGGTCTCCAAACAGCAGATGGCTGGTTTTTTCGTCGAAAGCTTTTACTCCCTACACACAGCTATTTCTCACCCATATCGATGAAAACGGCAATGACAGCCCGCCCGTCCTGCTGTCCAGATTCACAAATCAGGACAGAGCCGCTAATATTCCCGAGTTTGTCAATATGCCTGTTGATGGCATCAAGAAAATGCATGAAGAGTTCGTCGATTACTATTCTTATGCCAATAAAGGCGGCCAGTTGTTTGATGAGGGAAGATACGAGGAATCCGAAAAGTTTTTGAGAAAATCTATAGATATAAAGCCTGATTATGCTGATGCGCATAAAAATTTAGGGTATTTACTCACAAAAAGGAACATGGTTGAAGAAGCGGTTGCAGAATGGCGGATCGCTCTGGAGCTTGATCCCGATGATTATAAGCTTCACCTGAATATTGGATCATATTACCTGGATAGAAACGAATACGATAAGGCGAAAGAAAAGTTTGAAACGACGTTAAATCTTGAGAAAAAATGCGGGGCAGCTCATGTCGGGCTGGGATTGATACTCACAGCAAACGGAGACATTGAAGGAGCGCGAAGGAAATTTGAAACCGCTATCGAGGTTGACCCCGAGGATGATACCGGTTATTACAGACTTGGGACATACTTTATAGAGAAAAAAGAGTTTGAAAAAGCTGAAAAAAACCTGCTTACTGCGTATAAATTGAATCCAATGAATGCAAATGTATGTTTTGTCCTTGGAAAACTGTTTTCAATGAATGACAAAAATACCCGGGAAGCAATTTCAATGTACAATAAAGCGCTTGCGCTTATACCGGGTAATATTCAGGGGCATATTGAGCTCGGGAATTTATACATGAAAAGCGGTAACAGGATGCGGGCGATAAGTGAATTTGAAAAAGCATTGAAACTCAATCCAAATGACCAGAAGCTGAGAGTGTTTGTCAGTAAGCTGAAACAACAAATATGATCGGTGCTTTACTACCCCTGTTTTTTCGGGTATAGCTTTATAGTCCGGCGATCTATAACCAGCCTGTATACATACCAGGCTGGTTATTTTTATATGTGATTGGATGTTGACTATAAGGAAAAAAATCTTGATTTTACGAGTCCATCTCGTTATTATGGTTAATTCAAATCTTTGCGCTGCTTGTTTTTTAATCTTAACTTTTATAATACTTATGAAAGATTTTACCTGATGGGAAATGATTTCCATTCAATTGGGGAACATGTAAAAGGTTCTTCATTCAGAACATCAGAAGGAGCAGATGAATTTTATTTAATGATTAACTCCAGTGAAGAATCTACCTTTTCTGGTGAACTCGATCATTTATTCGATTCATATATGACAGCCATGGATAATTACGGACTGTCGGAAGATACCCTTGTTTTCAGCCGCTTCTACATAAGCGATATCGCTAATCAGAAGAAAAAACTGCGGGAGTCGAAGATTTTTGCCGTTTCGCAGAAAGGCGCTGTATCAACTATTCAGCAGTGTCCTGTAAAGAATGGTTCTCTCAGTCTGCTCGTATACCATGTAAAGAAAGATAACATCATTTTTAAAAAAGAGTTGTTTACATACGACGACGAAAATCGCCGTAACGGAGCAATTATCCATGGAAAACATTATGACCTTTTCTGGATTGCAAATTTTTACGGTATCGGCCCTCCTGATACTTACTGTCAAACAACTGAGGTTTTTCAATCGTTCAATGACATTCTGAACAACAAAGGAATGACATTATTTGATAATGCCATGAGAACATGGGTATATGTCCGGGATATCGACAACAATTACAATGATATGATCGAGTCACGAAAAGCTTTCTTTAAAGATCATGGATTAACGCCTGAAACGCGTTATATTGCAAGTACCGGTATCGAAGGATTTTCGAAAGAAGTGAATTCGCTTGTCGCTCTTGATGGCTATGCTGTCAATAACCTGGAAAAAGAGCAGATTGTACGAATGGAAGCCCTAAATCACCTTTCGCCCACCATCGACTATGGTGTAACTTTTGAACGGGGGACACGCGTACGATTCGGCGACCGCTCACACCTGCACATCTCAGGAACAGCCAGCATCGATATAACCGGAAAAGTCATGTATATTTCAGATGTCAAAAAGCAGACCCTGCGCACTATCGAAAATATTAGGGCGCTACTTGCTTCACAGGGCGCTGACCTGGGGAATATGGCTTATATCATTGCCTACATACGCAATATAAAAGACGGCAACAGGGTGAGGGAAGTACTTGAAAGTGAAATTCCCGGCGAAGTTCCTGTAGTTTTCCTTGAGAGCTCTGTATGCCGCCCTGACTGGCTTTTCGAACTTGAAGGGGTTGCTATCATACCCGATTCAAATGATTTTCCCGCGTTCTTTTAATACGAATTGCTCATAAATTTTTTCAACATAAGGCAGTGATTCGATGAATCAAATCACTGCAGTGAAAATCCGCCCTATTCGTGTTATTCCAGTAATTTATTTTATATTATTTCCTTTTTAAATGCACAAAAGTCAATTGATATATTTTATTAATCTGACATTCCTGTCTGATCATCATAATAGAGCAGACAAGAATGTCTGTTACTATGTTTTTATTTTAAATAAATTATATTTACTTTTTTCTTAAATTATTAAACTCATCAAGTGAAAGTCCGGCTTGACGAAGTATTGCTTTTAATGTACCCTTGGCAATTTCCCGATGGTCGACAACGGTCAGGCGTCGGTAAGGTGGATTTTCATTTCGCAGTATGATATGGCGTCATGTTTGATGATCAATACAATACCCAATTTTTCTCAGAATCTTGCAAATTTCTTTACCGGATAGAACTGGAAGTTTACTCAAAGAGAAATCTCCACAATTTCTTCTTCGATAGATGGAGGAATAGGCTCATTATGTTTCTTCAGGCTTATTAAAAAACCCTTAATTGCGTCCTGGATATTTTCAAGAGATTCTTTACGAGTTTTTCCCTGAGAAATACAACCAGGTAGTGAAGGACATTCAGAAACAAAAATTCCATCTTCATCCTGTTCAATTAGAATTCTGTATCGCATTGCTTATTACCTTTTTTATATAAAATATTATTACATAATTCTTATTCCAGAAAATAATATATGAAAAAATCATTAAAATTCAACAAAATAATGAACTCTCCCCAGCCCAAGGAGCGGGGTATCTCGTTGTCTCGCTTTGGTTCGTCAATAATAAGGAAAAGATTTGTTTATACTCATCCCGCGACGCAAGCATCGGGAAATTCAATATTAAAATACACAAAAGCAAACTCTTCTCACATTCTCCTCAATTTCACCACCGTCTCGATATGAAAAGTGTGCGGGAACATGTCAATCGGCACAACCCGTTCAATCGAGTACCCTGTCTCTGAAAACATCTTGATATCACGTGCTAGAGTCGTTGGATTGCAGGAAACGTAAACGATAGCGCGTGCGCCGAAAACGCTTGCAGCTTCAACAGTTTCCCTGCCGAGACCCTGCCGTGGTGGGTCAAGAATGAGGAGGTCTGCATGTCCGATGGTATGCACTGCAGCGTGTGTGTCTTTCTCATGGGCTGTAAAGGCGGTAAATCCCATTTCACGGGCATTATACAAACTATCCTTGACCGCTGTTCGCGAAAGGTCGTATAGATGAATGGACGTATCCAATGGCGCAGCGCTCAGAGAAAACAGACCTACTCCTCCGTACCCGTCCACAATAATGTCTGAGGATTCGATATCAAGCATTTCGCTGACAAGTCCTGTCAATTTCTCGGTCTGTGCAGCATTGACCTGGAAAAACGAACGCTCTGAGATTCTGAACCGTTTTTCTCCGATGCGCTCATAACGGTAGCTTTTGCCGTAATTACGCACATGATGCGACGGGCTTGGCAGATAGCGGATACCGGCAAGGCCGGGAATACTTTCAAGCATCCTCTTGGCCGGTGCGGTCAGATCGCTATTTTCAAACGTGGTGATGCCGATTACAGACGAGGGATGATTCTGCGAAGCATGTATTGATAGTTCGCGGATGTGAATTCCGGGATAATGCTCAGCAAACAGCTCTATCACGTTTGATGCGATCGAATTGATCCTGTCACAGGCGACTGGGCAGTTATCAATATCGATTATATTGTGGGAGCGTCGTCCGTAATAACCGAAAACGACGCCTTTCCCCGTAACCGCGGCAGGATATCGCACGGATGTTCTGTATCCCCTGTCGATTGGCGACGGCAGACAGGGTTCAATTTCCGCATCGTCAATACCGCTGATACGTCGCAGCGATTCCTCCACTATGGCCTGTTTCCATCTGAGCTGTTCGGAATATGAAACCGCTTGCCACTGGCATCCTCCGCATCGTGATGCAAGAGGACAGAACGGTGTGACACGTTCCGGCGAGGGAGAGACCAGTTCCTCGATAACACCCCGAAGAAAAGAGCCTTTATCCTCCCGTACGCTTACACGAATAACATCACCCGGAACACCGTCGGGAACGAATATTACTTTTTCACCGAGGCGGCCTACAGCGTCTCCACCATAAGCAAGGGAATTTAAGAGAATCGTTTCAGAAGGCGGCATGTTTAATAATTTCGTGACAGTTTAACTTATATAAAGAAATACTTTTATTTCGTAGATATTTCCATAACCACACTCCCCGGAACCAGGCGTGTCAATGATTCTTTCCCCCTGTAGTGAACACGTATCATCGGCGGTTGACCTGTCCAGCGGATGGGGATTGCGCCGTTCTCGTCTGTGGAGCCGATAAAACGGGCATCTCTGTATACACGAGCCAGATTGACCGGTTCTCCACGTTCATCATCAACTTTAAGACCGGTGACAAATGTCTGCCGTTCAATAGAAATATTCCCGGACAACAATCCACTTAACCGCATCTCGCCAGCGTGAAGTTTAAATTCACCTTTAGAGAAAGTTAAAATATTATTGTCAGCGGTCATTAAATATCCGGAATCCTGAGTTTCAGAGTAGTAAATAGACATGGGCGAGGCGGCCTGTATTGTTTCTGTCCCGATTTGAATGAACATACAGTCGAAAGCATACAGCGTTCTGCCATCGCTATTTGTAATATATACCGAGAGGTTAGCATCAGTCCATGATGTAACTCCGGCTTTAATCTCCCAGTTTGTCGTGGGGTCTGCAAATGAGAAAAAATCTGGTTCTATTCTGTCAATATCGAAAAGATACGACTCTCCGGTCTTACGCGGCAGAAGCAGAGTGAAAAAATCTCTGGAAGCCGGATGTCGCACTCTTATCCGCGAGGGTTTTCTATAAGCTCTATCCGGGTAAGGCTCAATCTCGAATGTTTGGGGTACGGAAGCCAGGGCTTTCCATGAGTCTGACCATGAAACCGGAATAGAACTTACCAGACCGCTTACGGAATCGGTGCTTAGAAAAGAATTAGTACCGGTTATCAGTTGCTGCCAGGAATCCGGGGTGATCATATTGGGTTCATTCCAGACGGAATCATTGTGCAGTGCCAGTTTGAAGTCATCTTCTTTCAGGTAAACGGCGCAGTCGCCGACAGTAAGCGGCACCGGAATAATACCTTCTTCGGAAATACCGCCCGACAGCCATTTCTGCGGAGACCGGTTCATCACTATAACGAAGCCGCCTTCCCGAATGTAGTCCTTGATTTTCCATCCAAACTCGCACAAGGCGCGGTCTTGCGTAGCGGAAGTGGAATCCCCGACCGCCAGAAAACTGTAGCGGGACAGGTTTTCTGTGCTTATTTTTTCATAATCGAGTATTTCGTAAGGTATTCCCAGTTGAGTAAGCGTTTGTCTGAAAAAACTGTTTCCGGTAATAAGTCCGGCGAGTGTCGGTTTGCCTTTTTGCGATAAGATGTTCTGAAAAACCTCCGTCACAAACTTGTTTCCGCCAGAATCCGCATGGTTGAACAGGTCCATGCACAAAAACACTATCATACCTTCACCGTATTCCGTGCGCATCACAAGAGGCCAGTCCCACGTGATTTTCTCTGGGTATTGTTCGGTTATAAGGTCAAGCGTTGCATCCCCGGCAAAGTAAACCTGTAGATCGATATCTTGTTTTGTTTCGACATGCAGCACATTATCTTCCGCCCAGGTGTTTTGTGCCGGAACCCAGAGATTCCATTCGAGTGGAATTGAAGATTCGACCTGATCCCAGATAAGCAGTGCATCGGGCTTGAGGAAAAGGAAGTGACGGTAATGTGAAGATGCAGGCATATCACTTTTCGAAAGACGGACAGGCCCGGAAACGTAATCAACCATATCCGTAGGAAAAAACTGACTTATCCCGTCAGGATAAAAATCCGAGGGCAC
>JABHYP010000512.1 GCA_018656855.1 Candidatus Latescibacterota bacterium
AGGAGGTGAAATTTGGTTTCCCGAACTGAATCTACCGTCAAACACTTCCATTCTGAAACGAACATTCGTCGAGTATACACCTATGAACGTGTCCGGCATATTCCAATAGATATAATTGTTGCCGGGTAGCTGAATATTATTTTCTGAAATGTGGCTCTCTGGTATATCAACCCATTGGCCGTCATCCACGGAGTACTGCCAGCCGCGGGTTACCGTATAGCTGCTGTCCGGATCATCAAACGTATAGTTGATTCTATATTTCCGTGAGGTTGAATCAGGGAGTTCAACCGATGTGACCTCAAGCCAGGGCGTGTGTTCACTGGCAGTGAAGTTCCAAGTTGATTCCGGCAGAGAATTCCCATATATATCTGATGCGTTCACGGTAAGAAACAACTCTTCACCATTGATATAACCCTCTGAAGGAGTGAAGGTATAGTCATAATCAGACTGGGACCACGTTCCGCTGACAATTCCGCTCATACTCCCCAAAAGTGAAATATCCACCGTTGTTGTGTCTACCGTTGTAAAGAACGAAACAGTAATTGTATCGAATTTCCCCATTAAATCGGGATCGCCCGATGTTGTAATTGAATAGTAAGTTACGTCCAGTGTTGAACCTATGGAGAAAAACCATTCATAGTAAGATCGATTTGAATAAAGGTCACCTGCATCGACCGAAACTTTTATCGTTTCATACTGTTGGAAAGAATTGTTATTTATTAGTGTAACAGCACCGGCCTCCCAGGATTTGTCCATAGTTATCGTTCTCTCGTTACTACCTTTTACATTTACTGTTGTAGAGTCAGGGGTAATTTCACTGTCAAATGTAATAATAATGTTACTTTCAGCGGGAACATTGAGTTTGCCTGCTGTTGGTATGTGGCTTATAACTGACAGTGGTATTTCCTCGGGCTTTACTGAGAAAACGATAGTAGTATCGGAAATGGCATTGTTGTGGATGTCTGAGGCTGAAACAGTAAGCGTTAGTGCTTCTCCAAGAGCATATTCATCCGGTGTTATGACATAGGTAGTATCAGACCATGCTCTATTGCCAGCTATATTTCCACTTATACTGCCCACAAGTAAAGCATTAACACTTGTTTTATCAATATCGCCGGGGAAAATAAGTGATATTGGATCCTTAGTTCCCATGAGATGCTGATATCCCGGCACAAAAACATCAAAATAAGGCGGAATAATATCGCTTATAATAATAAACTTCCACGAATACTCCTGGCGGTTGGAATATATATCACCAACATCGACATTAACAGTTACAGTATCAGTTAATGAGAATGACTGGGCGTATGAAAGTGTAAGTGTATAGTCAAGCCATGATTCCGCCATACTCAGTGTATTATTTTGCGAATTGGTAACAGTAACAGTTGTGGAATCGCGGATAGCATCTTCGGTGAATGTAATAACTATATCTGTATCGGAGTTGACATCTTTTTCACCATCTTCCGGTGATTTGCTTTCTATACTTGGTGGTATCTCGTCCATTCTCACTGTAAATATCAATGAACTGTCAGAAATAGCATTTTTATAGATATCCAAAGCATTTAGTGTGAAGAGAAGAGTTTCTCCAGGAATGAAACTTTTCGATGGTGTCAAAGTATAGAGTGTATCTAACCATGACGGTGTCCCATTAATTTCACCGCTCAAACTTCCTTCAATCAAAGTTTCTACGTTCAATTTGTCAATATCAGCGGGAAAAAGAATCTGAAAAAATGCATTTTTTGATATATTGTTGAAATAGCCGGGATTGGAAAAAGTAAAATTAACAGGATCTGCTTCGGGCCGCACTGAAAACGACCATGTAGAGTCCGCCCGGTCGCCGTAAACATCTGCTGCACTTATCGACACGGTAATGGTTTCGCTGAGTTGGAAGAGAGAATCACTTATGAGGATTAGTGTGCTGTCTGACCATGATGATTCCTTTGTTATTGTTCTCTGGTTTTCACCTGTTATAGCCACTGTTGTTGAATCGGGATAAATATCGCTGCTGAATGTTATAACGACATCCTGATCAGGTGCCACATTGGTTTCACCGCTTTCTTGAGAGATCGCCAGAAATCTCGGCGGCAAGTCATCATACTTAACATTAAAAGTCCAGTTTTTTTGCTGGATATTCTCGTTATCGACATTCTTACCGAGGACAGTAATCACAACAAATTCACCAGGCTCAAATGGCGAATTGGGCGTGAAAACAGCGGAAGTGATTCCGGTGACCAGCGTTCCTTTTATTGCACCGCTCAAGCTTCCAGCTGCGTATACTTCAATGGATGATATTTCGGAATTAAAAAGCATTGATACATCCGAGTTTTTGCTTACGGCAGTCCCCTCAACAGGTTTGACTTCAATTATACTTGTTGTTCCAAAACCCTTTATAACATACACTTCGCCTGCATTATTTCGATCACCAGGATCGGACATAGATGATCCGACAATTAAGTCTTTAAAACCGTCACCATCAAAATCCCCCACACCGACCGCTTCCCCGGAGGCACCTTCAGAATTTGCGCCGAACAGCTTTGTTACTTTCTCCGGTTCATCGTCAAGATCAATAACTCCTCTGTCATGAATATACATGTCACTCCATATAATATATGTCTCCCCAGCATTATTTCTGTCCGCCGGATTTGCGGAACTTGCTCCAATAATCAGTTCATGGTAACCGTCCCCGTTTAAGTCGCCGGCGCTGAATGCATTGCCCAACTGGTCGTCTGCTGTCTCACCAATTACCCTCAGCAATTCAAAGCTGGGTGGGCCTAAATATATAATCCCAACGTTTTCAAAATCAGTTCCGCCGCGAAAAATATTCGTCTCGCCAAAGTTGTTACTGCC
>JABHYP010000513.1 GCA_018656855.1 Candidatus Latescibacterota bacterium
GATCAGAACCTACATCCGGTTCACTGTATCCAAGCCAGAATGAGGTCGTTCCGCTTATAATTCCCGGCATCCATTTGTCTTTCATTTCATCACTGCCAAATCGGATCAGAGTGGGAGCAACTATAAATGTTGCTGCACTTCCGAACGGAGCCCTGTGATAGCTTAAAACATCATCGACAATTGTCTGTTTAATAATTGAATTGACCCCGCCGTATCTTTCCGGCCATCCGAGTGAAAGCCATCCTCTTTTTCCAAGTTTAAGCAAGAAATTTCTGCAGAATTCTTCAAATTCTTTTTCGAATATGGGAAGTGTTCCATAACCACCCGGCCACAAATAAGTTCTTTCTTCAACTTCAGGAGGCATTTCGCTTAGGGCGAATTTTTCAACCTCTTCCCTGAAGGCCTGTTCTTCTTCTGTAAATTCAAAATCCATCATTTATCCTTTTATAGCGTTTATCAAAATAACGTTCCGATTTCAGCCTTTTTTGATTCCTTTTTGGGTTGTCGATTACGTCAACTATTGCCTGATCAAATCTGTTTATTAAATGTTTCGGCATAGGTTTTTTTCAGGTCCTTTTTTAATATCTTGCCTACACTACTTTTCGGTAGATCATCCTGGATAATTACCTTCTTCGGAACCTTGTATGCGGCGATTGATTTTTTACAATGATCGATGATTTCCTCCGGTGTAACTATTTTACCCGGTAAGGGTGTAATTACTGCGGTTACCGCTTCCTGCCAAACCGGATGATACAGACCGATTACAGCAACCTCCGCCACGTCAGGGTGCTTAAGTATCGCTTCTTCAACATCAGTTGAAGCAACGTTTTCACCACCGGTTTTGATCATATCCTTGATTCGATCAACGAAGTAAAGATAACCATCTTCCTCAACTCTTCCGATATCTCCCGTATGAAGCCAACCTTCACGGAAGACAGCGGCTGTTTTCTCCTCATCCTTGAAATATCCTTTCATCATTACCGGGCTGCGGGCAACTATTTCCCCCTCCTGACCGGGGGGCAGTTTTTTACCGTCAGGCCCCTGAATCTGCATTTGTGCATAAAGCATTGTCCGTCCCACAGAATCAGTGTGCTTTTCAAATTCTTCCCCGGAATTATTGGTGATGCTAATACATTCAGTTTGACCGTAAGCGGTGTTGAAAATAATTCCCGGAGCAAGCTCTTTCCATTTTCTCATCATGGTGGGGCTCACATAGGACCCAAAAACAGTACCACCTCTAATTGATGAGAAATCATAATTTTCAAGTTCGGGTAACTGTAGAAGAGTGGCATATATGGTGGTGACCCACGTCCAATGAGTTATCTTTTCTTTTGTAGTTAACTCAAGAATATCTTCGGGTGCAGGAAGGTACATAACCACAGTTGCTCCCCCTAAACCGATGATTGCAGTAAAAGAATAAAGGGATGCCGCATGAAAACACGGCAATCCCATAAGGAAAATCATTTCCTTGTCATAATTAAAGTGATACTGAAATATCGCCGGACTTATAGAAAGAGCCATATGGGTTAGCATTGCCCCTTTTGGAGCAGATTCGGTTCCGGAAGTATAAATGATCAAGCCGATGTCATGGCCGTTAATTTCAACTTCAGGTTCATCGGTTGGATATTCTTCCTTCTGGAGATCTTCAATATCAAACCAGTCGGCGGGTGTTTTACTGCCTGAAAGGTTGATAAATCCAAAATTTTTGACCGTTTTCAAATCTTCTTTTACATCCTGAACCTGCTCTATAAAAGCATCTTCCACTATAAACAGTTTACTTTCACTGTGATTGATAATATATTTCAGTTCTTCACCTTTATACAGCCAGTTTACGGGAACCATAATAGCCCCTATTTTCATAAGGGCATACCAGTAGATAAGAAACTGGTCGCAATTATGGGAAAAAATAGCGGCATGGTCGCCTTTTACAAGCCCCAACTCCATCAATCCATGAGCGAGCCTGTTTACCCTGTCATTAAACTGTTTATATGTATGCCTTTTTTTCCTGAATATTATGGCTTCTTTTTCAGGCTGCCGGGCAACATTCGCTACAAGCATATCGGTTGCAGCCAAACGGCTCATCAGATTTCTGTTTATCATCTCTATCGAACCCACAATTATTTCCTCCTAAAGAAAGATAGTAAAAAAATTAAATAGAATTTATCCCCTATACTTCTTATTTGTTTGCATTTTTGCAGAAACCGAAAAAAAGCTTATATCCAAGTCCTATATACACAACGGTTCAGGCAATGCCGTAAATAATAATTAATGTCTGTTATAAAAAATTTCGATTACAACCCCATTTCAACAGCAACCAGCTCACGATGGAAGTCAGCATCTCCGTAGGCAAGTTCACATGCTTTAGCCTGTTTGTAATAAAGCTGGAGATCGAACTCTTCCATAAAACCAACACCGCCCAATACCTGGTGCCCAAGTGAAACAAGCTTTTTATAGGATTCGCTTACCCATGATTTTACCATGGATGCTTCTTTTTCATAAGGCAGGCCTTCATTTATTTTCCAGGATGCCATATTTGTCATAAATACTGAGGTATCAACAAATGTCAGAATATCA
>JABHYP010000514.1 GCA_018656855.1 Candidatus Latescibacterota bacterium
CTGGTATATAATTGGGGCAAGAAACGGAAACTTTCTCGAAACCCCTCTCACAACTTCTACCGAGTAATTTATATGATTTTTTATTTCCTGAAATTCTTCAGGTGTTAGCTTACCAGATTTATTAAGAATAGCAGGATCAACACGGGTCATGCCGATGTCGCCAAGAAGCGCACAAAGAGTCAGCGAAAAAACGCGCTCATAAGGATAATTGCGCACCAAGCCTATTTTTGCTGCAAGAATCGCTAAATTCAGGCTGTGGGTAGTGAACGACTTTCCTCCCTTTTTCAGCCGTATCGCTTTTCTCAATATTGCGTTTGAATGCTTGCATAGTTCTATGAGGCGGTTTATTGGAGGGATCAGCCGTTCAGTATAAATTTCTTTTCCGGTTTTTCCTTCTTCATAAACATCATCAAGAGCATCAAGAAGTTCTATATGTATTGCATCTGCGGATTCACGCTCCAACTTGTCGTCAAAACCGTCTTCTCCACCTACAGGTTTTTTTGGGGCAGTGTTCGCTGATACATCATTTCTTATGTCAACTTTTCTCTCCTCTTCAATTTCCCGGGGAGCTTCTTTATATGTTTCTTCATCCGAAACATCTGCATCAGTTTGTTCATTTTCATGAACATCAACGGGAATATCGGTCTTTTGCTCTGTTTCTCTGGGGGTATCTGGCTCTTGCCCAGTGGATGGTGAAGTGCTGGATGTATCTTCCGGGATGTTGATATTATACAGCGCAGCGAGGTCATCGGCCTGCAGGTGAACTGCCTTTTTATCGCCTTTTCCTGGAAAAGACTTCGCAGTTTCCTGTTGCGGCGATTGTTCTCCGGATTTTGAAAATATTGAGGAAGCAGGCTTCTTTTTCCCGTCATTATTTCTGAGTAAATCTGTAAGTCTCATACTCTTTCACCACACTTAATTTGACTGGGTTAATTCCCTGACAATATTACCATCAATAATCTTCAGGTTTCTCGCAACGCCCATCACAAGACACAGATCGCAAATCGTATTTATCTTTCGGGGGATACCCGCTGAATATTTGAAAATTTGCACAATCGCATTTTCTGTAAAAACCGGGTTTACTCTCCTTACCTGCTTAAGGCGGAATAAAATATAATTATTTGTATCATCAAATGAAAGGTGTTCTATGTGAAATCGAATTCCTATTCGCTGGTCAAGCTGAGGCATACGACGCAATTTATCCAGAAGTTCCGGTTGCCCAATAAGGATAAGTGTAAGCAGGAACCTGTCGTTAAGCTGAAAGTTCAGTAACAGTCGGATTTCTTCAAGAATTATTTCATTTTTGATGAGTTGGGCTTCATCGATGATAAGAATTGACTTTTTCCCGTTTTTCGCATTTTCAAACAGAAAATCATTTAATCTATGCATAATACTGATTCGACCGGGAGAATCCGATTCTTCTTCAAACTGGTACATTATTTCCTTGATAAAATCATCTTCATCCAACCGTGGATTAGCAACCAGCGCCATCTCAAATTCGTCAGGATCGAGCTGTGAAATCAGCATGCGGGCCAGAAGGGTTTTTCCACAACCTATATCACCTGTGAGCAAAGCCGCCCCTTTGTTTTCGTTGACTGCATAAAGAAGATTTAAAAGAGCTTCTTTATGTTTGACCGAATAGTACATAAATTTCGGATCAGGTGTATTCTCAAAAGGCTTCTCACTCAATTTCCAATGTGATAAATACAATCCTCTTGACCCTCCTGAGCAATTTTCAAACTTATACCTAAGTCATTAATCTTAAAGTAAATATATGACAATACCGCAATAATGTCAAGAAAATTTCAGTGCAATATTTTCTTGTATTTTATCTTTCAAATATTTCAACTATTGTGGCGTCTCAATATTCGTTACCCGCTTGTCATGATTGGCGCTCAGAATTCTGTGGATCATTTTCGTCAGGGGCAATGGACATTTTCTTTGATTCTTTTACTATAATATCGCATCGTTTTCGAGCAATAACGATAAATGAAATAAAGATAATAAGTAAAGTAATAGCTTGCAGTAACTCCAGATAAGCTTCCATAGTTCCGCTGGTTCTAATGATAACTGCCGAAAAACCGAGCAGAGCGGTAAGCAGATACATTATCCACACAACTTTCTTTTTGCTTATCCCAAAGTCATAAAGACGGTGATGAAAATGATCCTTGCCCACATAATCAAACCATTCCCTGACCGTTTTCACTGCACCGTCCTTAATCCTGAAAAATGTGATCATTGATATATCAAAGATAGGGAGCAACAGGATAAGTACCGGGACGAAAAGAGCGACAGTTTTATTTTCAGCCCACTCTCCCATTATTGCGAAAGAAGCCAGTGTGAAACCGATAAATAGACTTCCGGCATCTCCCATAAAAATGCGTGCGGGTTTATTCAATCTGAAATTCCATGGCAAGAAGCCTAAACAGCTTCCTGCCAATGAAAATGCGAGAAACATGAAAAAGTATTGCCCGGTAAGAAATGCGATAGCACCGAAAAATAATGACGCAATCACCCCGAAACCGACACAGAGCCCGTCAAGTCCATCGAGAAAATTAACTGCATTGGTAATGCCTACAATCCACAAAATTGTTATAAGCTTATCAAGAATGCGCAAGCGGGTAAAATCCGGCAAAAAATTTATCTCCATCCCTTGAGTGAAAAGGATAAATACGGCAAGAACCTGTATCGTGAGCCGTAAAACACTTGATAACTTCATTATATCGTCCATAAGACCGAGTATAAAAATAAGCGTTGCGGCATATACAATAGTTTTAAATTCGACCGAATACCACTGTGTAGTTACAGTTCCAATTGCAAAAGCAAGATAAATCACAACCCCACCTAAAAGAGGCGTGGCAATGTGATGCACTTTCCGCTTATCCGGAATATCTAAAATACGCAGTTTTTCAGCAAGCCTGCAGATCAAGGGAGTCAAAAGGTAAGAAATAGAGAATGGAAATAAAATATGAAACACACCCAGCAATTTCTGGTTAGGAATTTGCTTATAGACAATCCTTATTTTCAATCAATAAAATATGGAATCAAATGAAATAACACTTGACATATCAATATTACGATAAAGCCAATATTTCGCAA
>JABHYP010000515.1 GCA_018656855.1 Candidatus Latescibacterota bacterium
CTCCTTTTCCAATAAGGATTTTTGCGAAATATTGGCTTTATCGTAATATTGATATGTCAAGTGTTATTTCATTTGATTCCATATTTTATTGATTGAAAATAAGGATTGTCTATAAGCAAATTCCTAACCAGAAATTGCTGATCCCGGCCACCTAAAATGGGACTACTCGTATTCAATCGGCCAGCTCAAACCTGATGTTATCGTCCAGTTGTGGGGTGATGAGCGTTCGGCGATACCATACCTGGAAGATAAATTCACTGTCATTGAATACAAGGGCACCCCGGTGATTCTTCGTATAAATTCGAAAAGTATCAAATGGGATTCTATTTGATTTTCTCAGCAAGTTGAGAGTAAACCTTAAGGGCGCTTTTATTAACAGCGTCTATTTGCCTCCCAATGTGCCATTATCTCTATATCCTCCTTTTTAACCTACAAATAACGATGTTCAAATCTATACCTCAAAAAAACACTACATATTGTACTTGACATTTAATAATATACAATATATATTACATCGGCCTTAATTATACTATTACAATTCATTTACGTAGGAAATTATAAATCGCTATTCGGATACACTAAAGGGAGAATAAACTTTATGAGGTATGCGAGAGCGACTTCTAACACTGCCAGTTCTATCAAGATCAGATTTATTGTTCTATTCAACATGGCCGTATTTGCAACTGCTTTTCATGCGGTCGAACTTACGATGCCTGAAAAAGAGGCAGTAAAAATTGATGAAGTCCTGCCTCACCCGGAAGAAGTCATTACCGAAATTATCCTTACAAAAGAAATGAAGATCGAAAAATTCTTCGATGAATTGAGTATCGATAGCTCTCTTATTAATCCGAAAGATATTATTCATAGCATAAAACCCTGGGAACAGTATATAATACATTTTTCAGAGCTTTACGGCGTTGATTCTGACCTTGTACGCTCCATCATTTATGCTGAAAGCAAGGGTGATCCGTATAAAATATCACGTGCCGGAGCACTGGGATTGATGCAGATTATGCCTTCAACTGCCGAGATTACCGGTATCAGCGACCTGCTTGACCCAGAAAAAAACATCAATGCAGGCGTGAAGTATCTCGCATGGCTCAAAAAGCTGCATGATGAACCCCGCCTGCTTTGGGCGTGGAACGCCGGACTGACAAGACTCAAGAAAAATATTCTGCCCGGAGAAACAAAAAAATTTATCGTTGAAGTTATTACTGTAAAATCATTTTTCAAAGATGATAATAATTTTATACAGTTAGTCAATGTTGCCCAAAACCAGTGAGCCCGCCAGTTTTGACAGATTAACACACTGCCTTTTTTCCACATTCATTAATTATTTCTAAAAAAATATTTTTTGTACATTTATTTGAGATTATACTGTATACAATCAGCGTCCCTTAGTATACAGGTTCATAAATATTGTAACGTAATTACTACATGTCATTACGAGTGAACTGGTGAGCAAAGCAACCTAAGATAGGAGATTGATTCGTCTATGCCTCAGGAAAACTGTACCTGATTTAAGTTTAATATTTCATTTATTTATGAAAAGAACCACTTAATGAGAGTATAGACATTTTTTAATTGAAGCAGGATGACAGCAGACTGATTAAACTATTTTTTATCTTATTCACGCAAAGAATAGATATCATCCTGTAAAATGAGAAATTGAATGAAATTAATTTTAAATACTTTTTTCATATTCCCCTAATTCTTATAACGTTTAATTGTAAACTTTTTAACGAAAGGAACGATAAAATGAGCCTTTCTGGAAACCTGCAAAAAATAATTATCCTGTCAACTGCCTGTTTATTCTATTGCATAGTGGCTCCCGCAGCTGATCCGGGGCGATGGGAATGTGAATTATCCGGCCCGGGATGGGCTCTCTGGCTTGACCATGATGCCCCGTGGATCGATGACGAAGTTTTCATGCCGCCGGTTAATGTGTCACGATTACCGGTCAATCCACCGGGCTGCGGCTGGGACCTGCTTCCGCACGTTGCTGATAAAGAAATTGGGGTTCCGGGCACAGTCGAGGAACATTTCTGGGGAGCGAACGGCAATCCGGTCGGAATTGCCGGCGACTACCGCGGAGTATCATGGTGGAGCAAAACGTTTAGTCTCGACTCTTCACTCAGGGGCAAGAGGGTAATTCTCAGACTTGACTCGGTTAACCTTAGAGCC
>JABHYP010000516.1 GCA_018656855.1 Candidatus Latescibacterota bacterium
CCAAGAATATTCAAAAACAAAAAATAAAGTATTAAGCTGGTTAGGTTTAAAGAAAGTCTTTTCGTAAAATGTTAGCTTAGCTATAAATATACCTAAACTAAAATGGTTTTCGGATTTTATTTTTAACTTTAAGTTCAAAGCAAAGTGATAAAACAATAAATATAAATACCCTTGGGTATAACAGATATTTAAGTTAATTTTTTAAGAGTCCATTGTCAATTAATATCAAATAGTATCCAGTGGACTGCTATCAGTCTTCTAATCTTGTAAAACACCCCCTCCCCCCTCTCCTATGAGTTAATAGAATAACTTTATCATTTATAATTACTTAATTAACTAATTATAATTGTTCTGTAAATATATTAAAATAAGCGACGTTGTCGCAAGTTTCCATCATTCCTAATCCCCCCTTGTTATTTCACTCTTGATATATCCATAAACACTTGTCTATTAATATGTTTTCTAAATATATTTAATACACAGCTTTAATTATTATGGATTTAAGAAGAATTTTTCGCCATTATAAGTTAGGCAGGATAGTTATTGGTTACGCAATTTATCTAATGGATGAATGCTGTTATGAGTATAATGAAGACGAATGTTTTATCTTCACATCAGTAGCTTCAGCCGAAAAACTGGCAGGTGAAATATATACTGCTCACTGCCCCTACCGTATAGTACCGATACGGATAAAAAATATTTTAAAAGATTTTGGCTGCTCCTGTCACATATATGCTATTGAACCCGGCGCAATGAAAATATTCAGAAAAGTGGCTCAAAAAAATAAAATAGGGTATGAGAGCAGATTGTGGATAAAGGATGATGATCTGATAGTTTTAACAGTGAACTCTTTGTAGGGCAATTATGGAAACTTTATCAGGAAATATATCCATAAGCCGAATATTTCTCTGCAATGAAGCATGGATTACATTCTGGATTAACAATGCTCTGCGTTTACGCTGGGCAATCATATGGAATGTATCAAAAATGCTGCTGTGCCGTTCAGGCTGGGGATATCACACTTATACATGTCCTCGGTGCGGCGGCACAAAAAAAGTCTACCATAGCTGCAAATCGAGATTCTGCACTTCATGCGGCAAAGCTTATGCCGACCGATGGAGTAATGAATCCCTGGACAGACTGCTTGATGTTCCCTACAAGCATTTATATTTCACTATTCCCGAACAGTTAAGGTCATGGTTTCTTTACAACAGAAAGACAATGCCCGAAGTTCTTTTTACTTCTGTAAGAACATCTCTGCTGAAATATGCTAAGCAGCGTGGTTTTACTCCGGGAATCATTATGGTTTCCCATACATTCGGCAGTGCATTGAAGTGGAATCCGCATGTCCATATTATAATTACAGCGGGGGGCCTTTCCCACAATAAAAAAAGCTGGACACCTCATTATGTCATACCTTATAAGATAATAAAACCCATGTATCAGTATAATTTTCTAAAACTGATGTCTGCAGAATTCAGAAAAGGAAAATTAAAAGTTCCAAAAGAATACAGACATATCAAAACACTTGAAACTCTTGAATCATACCTTACACAGTTTCATAGGGAAAAGTGGTTTGTGGGACTTGGCAGAAGTCTTCAGGAACCGGATTCCAAAGTTAAATATGTGGCCAGGTATACAAGAAGACCGGTTCTGGCTGAATCAAAAATTACTGCATTTGACGAAAAAACTGTAACCTTTAAATATCATGATAAAACTTCCGGTAAAACAATGACAAAAACATATCCGGTGCAGGAATTCATAAAAAAACTTGTAACACATGTCCCGGATATTAATTGCAGAATAATTCGAAATGCCGGTATATTCAGCAACAGAACCAAAGGAGAACATATTCCGCTGGCTGAAAAAGCTCTGAAACAGCATAATCCAAAAAAATACAGTAGAACTACATGGAGAGAAATGTATATGAAAGCATATGGCATTGATCCTCTCATATGTAAAAAATGCAAAATAGAAATGCTGCTTACCGAATACAATATTGAGCAGACAAAAGATATTAAGATAAAGGTAACTGAGAAACATTCATCAATTCTACAGTATTTCTACAAAACTCAATTAGCTGGATTCCCGTAATAACCTGCTCTGTCCGGTAAGTAAATATTGAACTTCTGCTACAGGTAAAATTTATCTGACGGGATCTCTCTGCCGTGAACTCGAAAATTACCTATGAATTTAATGTTTGACTATGAATTTTTAGTATCTGTTTTCCAGTGAATGAAACAAAAATAGGCTATGAAATTTTTATTAATGGTAATTTTTAGGAAATATGCAAAAATCAACAAAAGTAGGCTACTTTGAAATTCCTATACTGTTAAATAATAAAAATAAGATGGTTTATGAATCGTAAAAAACTCCGGATTATCTATATATCACAAAATTTATAAAGTAGGATACCGAACTATTAAAGTTTTACAAAAGATATTAAATATGATGAATTGAAATATGAATAGCAGTAAATACATTACTAGTTTGTCTTTAAATATTAACTAATTATTATTATTATAATGCCTGAATCTTTTTTGGATATTTTTGAACAGCTAAAACCAGAGCGGCCGCCACCTATAAAAGCCGAGGTGAAAGAATTATTTTTTCAGCTTAATTTTGACAGCAGTACCAAAGCCTATATTTCCATATTAGATGAGACCCGGAATGAGGTATCGGATTTTGATTATCGTTTCTATGATGAACCTGTTCGAAGTCTAATAAAAGCAGTATCCAACATTAAGACTCATCAAAACTTTGAAATATCATGGGAGCTTACAGGATCAGGCATTTATCTATCAGGCAATGAATTTCTTTTAGAGCTTTTAAAGCCTTGTAATAATTTTATAACTGATCAGTTTAAAAGTTTTCAGTTATTATTTTACTGGGGTATGCACTTGGCTGAAGTACCCACAAGATGTAGTGTTATGGTTATATGGAGAACTACCCTGAAACATTGGCCGAACTTGAAGACAGGTTTGCAACAGATAGCGCCTGCCGTGAGTACTTATTTGCATTGCGTTGGCAAGACGGTTTTTCATGCCCGAAATGTGGAGAAAAACGCATGACAACGCTTGATAGTGGTTTATATTTGTGTCT
Organism: Candidatus Latescibacterota bacterium; assembly: GCA_018656855.1. Taxonomy (GTDB): domain Bacteria; phylum Latescibacterota; class Latescibacteria; order Latescibacterales; family Latescibacteraceae; genus JABHYP01. The sequence goes on from JABHYP010000516.1 coordinate 3,103, forward strand.
TTCGTGCAACAAGAAGGCATCTGTAATTCAGGGGACTATTTTTCAAGGCAGTCATTTGCCGTTAATCACATGATTCCGTACGATGTCGTAACTGATGCAACTCCGTATTCAAAAATAATAAAAAACAAGATATTGGGGTAACTTCACTCAAGTGCATACCCCAGTAAATCTATACTATATCTTTCCTTATCAGTTAGCTGAATGTACATAGGCAATCTTTCTTATTTGCGGTAATAGAGATTGCTAAATACACCAGCTAACCCTACAATGCAAATCATCTAAAA
>JABHYP010000047.1 GCA_018656855.1 Candidatus Latescibacterota bacterium
AGTGATGTCGGCCGGGGACTGTTATCGCTTCTGCCTGACTAGCCCACATGTGGACGTGGTGCTTTGCGGTCCGAAGACCGGGGAGCAATTGCGGGAGAATCTCGAGGCCCTGAATAAAGGGCCATTATCACCAGAGGAAGTCGAACGTTTTCGTCGGTTTGGGCGTGCAGTTCATGGCTGAAGCCGGCGCCGATCAGTGGAGCGGTGCGATGAAGGTGATCACGAAAAAGCAGAAATGGCGCAAAAGGAATCTCGTCCAGAAGGAGGGCAATTAAATGAAACCAAGCTTCGAAGGAAAAGCTGTCTGGATCACCGGAGGAGGAAGCGGCCTCGGGAAAGCAATGGCATTGGAATTTGCACGTGAAGGAGCAATGGTATCTGTGAGCGGTCGACGGAAGGATAAACTCGAAGCAACAGTTCGGGAGATCGAAATAGAAGGTGGTCAAGGATTGGTTGTTCCCTGTGATGTAAGTCAGGAAGAACAGATAATCGTAGCGGTTTCCACAATAATTAAAAATTTTGGACGACTTGATATAGCAATTGCCAACGCAGCTTACTCTGTTACAGGAAGTATTGAAAAACTTAAAGCTGCGGACTGGCGACGTCAGTTTGAAGTCAATGTCTTTGGTGCTGCAATGATTGCAAAATATACACTCCCGGAATTACGTAAGACAAGGGGACGACTTGCCTTGGTCGGTAGTGCTTCTTCACTGGCCACTGTACCGGGTTTTGGTGTTTATGCTTCATCAAAGTACGCATTACGAGCCTTAGGACAAACCTTGTCAATAGAACTTCACGGAAGTGGTGTAAGTTGCACATTGTTATATCCTGGCTATATGGAAACTGAATTTGCTCAGATTGATAATCAAGGACAGTTCGACCCGAAGAAGAAAAAACAAAATGAAAATCTTTATTCGTGGTCAACAGAAAAATCAGCCAAGGTAAGTATCCGTGCAATTCAAAAAAGAAAGCGTGAATATGCTTTCAGTGCACTGTCAAAAGTGTGGTGTTGGTTTGGCGCACATTTCCCAAGTGCTCTTCATTTTTATCTCACTCGTTTCGGTATTCCGGGAGGGTTGGAGGCCGAGGAATGAAGGGTGTGATAGTTTTGATTATTATTAATTGTAAAATTCACGAAAGGAGAAAAAAATGAGCAAGAACTACACACAGAAGGAGAACACGATAACCAGTAAAGAAAACAAGGAACTTGTCCGACACTTATTTGAAGAAGTCAACAAAGGCAATTCCCAACCATTTGTGGATGCAATGGCTGAAGACCTCACTTTGACTCTTATTGGTACAACTCCAATATCCGGTACTTTCAAAGGTGTTAAAGAAGTGAGTGAAAAGGTTATGCCACGAATAATGTCTTCATTTAAGTCTCAGCCTCGTGTTGTGATTGACCGGCTCATCGCGGAGGACGATTTCGTCGTCGTTGTTGCTCATGGTGAGGGCGGCGTCGCAAAGAACGGGCATCCTTACAACAACACCTACTGCCATGTGATGCGATTGAAAAACGGCAAACTTGTAGAATCGACTGAATACCTCGATACCTCTTTGGTAAATGCAGCGCGCATTGGGCAATATGGTCCCAATGACCAGCCTTAAGATAGCTGCGCAAGGACTGACTGAACGACTAAATCGACACTCTGAACCGCCCTGGGATTTCCGGAGACTCCACAATTCGAAAGGATGAAGTCATGGCGAAGCAATCCCGGGGTGGTGTGCATGGTCTACGAGCAAGCGAGCAATGCGCATTCACTGAGAAGTTGAGCTGAACAAATGGAGTTTGTCGCCCTTCAGGGCACTAAGGGAGGTAAAAATGAGCAAAAACACTGTTCGGTTAACAAGATCATCATCTGATAAATAACTATAGTCTATCCGGAAACGGTAATGTGTGTCATTCCTGCACCGAGGTTTCGTGATAAACAGGAACTTTCTACGTAGAAGCGACTGGGTTCCGGCTAAAAAACGCTAGAATGGCTGAAAAAAGGTAGTTTCCGGATCAACTCTAACTAAAGACTTATATGAAAATACTTATATTTTTTACAGGAGTTGCGCTAAGCTTAATATTAGTAAGAGGATGTAATCCTATGGAAACAAACCATAGCAAAGAAGAAGTTAATATGTATAAAAACTCAAAAAATTATAATATTGAAAAAAAAGAGTTCACTAACCGTAAGCCAAATATTATGGATGAGATGTGGGATAGAAATTTAAATCTTAAAAACATAATAGATTTACTTAAAGGTGGGGAAAATTTAGTACCCAGTAAGTCTCTTCCTGAATTAAAGCCGGACATTGCAGAGTTCTTATACCCCAGTTCTTATTTAAAAGCAATTTGGTTTGGTCATTCCTCATTTATATTAAATATGAATGGAACAATTGTGTTTGTAGATCCAGTGTTTTCAAACTCAGCAGCTCCGGTAAGTTTTGTGAGTAAAAGGTTTCAACCACCAGTTTTGAAACTGAATGAGTTACCAGAAATAGATTATATATTAATATCTCATGATCACTATGATCATTTAGATATGGAGTCTATAAAACATTTTATAGATAAAAAAGCGAATTTCGTTACACCCTTAGGAGTAGGTTCACATTTAGAAAGGTGGGGAATACCAACAGAAAGGATTGTAGAAAAGGATTGGTGGGAAACTGCTGAATTTGATGGTTTAAAATTTATTGCGACACCTGCTCAACATTTTTCTGCTCGTGGTATTTGCGATAGAAATAAAACTTTATGGGCTTCATGGGTGATTCAATCAGAGAATCATAATATCTATTTTAGTGGAGATTCTGGTTATGATATTCATTTTAAAGATATTGGAGATAAATATGGCCCATTTGATGTAGCATTTTTGGAAAGTGGCCAATACAATGAGCAGTGGAGAGAAGGGCATATGTTTCCAGAAGATGCTGCCTTAGCATATAAAGATCTTAAGGCGAAAAAATTCTTTCCAATTCATTGGGGTATGTTCGTTCTATCTAAACACCCTTGGAATGATCCAGCCAAACAGCTTCATAAATTATCTAAAACGCACCAAATTGATTTAGTAATACCAAAACTTGGACAATTGGTTAATTTTAGTGATGAGTTTCAGTTGGATGTATGGTGGAATCTGGCTACTGTGCTGGATTTTGGTGTTTATGCTGCATCAAGTATGCCTTAGGACTTTGGGACAAATCCTGGCTTTGCTAATACTGAATTGATCTGCAATATCTTATTATTTATTAATCTTTTGGTGGGTTGGACTCTGGTTTTTCAATTCTTGAAGATTTATTTCTGGATTTCGATACCTTATGCGCTTCTTGGTTCTCTTTCCCCATTGTATGGCCTGAACCGGACAATTCTGAATACAGGAAAGGCACAAACTACACAATTATCCTGGCTACCTAACGCCTCATGTCAGCTGCAGCCAGCCGCATAGCTCAGAGGCGCGGCTGACTGTCTGTTAGATGTAACTGTTAAGTGTTTTTTTTATTTACTGATGCCACCCATCTTCCATTCCAAACATTTGAATGTTAATTTCTGAAGTCCAATCTTTAACATTTTTCATCATGTCCGATTTTAAAAGTTCTTTTACAGCATCACTTTTCATGAACATCTTAAAATCCTCTTCAGATTCCCATGTGGTAATATTGCAGACTGGTTCTGATTTTGTTTTTGGCCTTAAGACCTTTGCTAGAAGCAGTCCTTGAACTCCATAAATTTCTTTCGCAGATTTTTTCGCAATCTCTATTACTTTTTCCAACTTTCCGTCATTCGGAAAATATTGCTCGATTAATACAAAAATATTGTCTCCATGAGATTTGTTGCTCTGTGATTTTGCGCTATGCATGATTATCATCCTTTGTCTTTTGTTGATATTTTTCAACAAGCTTATTAAGAAACTCGCTTTCAAGCTCTGCTTGACGTGCGAGAAAATCAATGCCCGGATGACTTGCGTAGATTTCATCAGAAAAACCAGTTAAGGCTTTACAACGAATGGCGAGGCGCTCTAGCCTTTGAATTAACAATGACAAGGCCTCCTGAGGCGTTAATAGTTCGATAAAATTTAGGGATACTCCATCAGGATACTCAATAGGCTGAAATTCAGCCAACCTTTCCTTCAATAAGCGCTCAAACTCCTCCTTTCCTAATGCTGTTATGGAATAAACCAGCCTGGGAGGCCGGTTGCCCTCACGCTCCTCTATGTGACTAACAAAACCTTTTCCCTCAAGCTTTGCCAATAATTTATACGCATTAGCTTTGCCAATATGAATTGCTCTAGTCGGTAGCTTGAGAATTTGATTTAGCTGATATCCGTGTGCATCTTGATTGCACAAAATACCTAACAAGAGAAGATTTTTATCTTTTATCGAGCTCATAGTTACTAATATAATAGTCACTCGTGACTAATGCAAGGTAATTTTCACTCATCTGCATTAAAAGATGCGGATTTCAGAATTGTCTGAGAAAACAAACTGAGCTTATTGATCTTGCCCTCGAAAACTGGTCCAGTTCTAATGTTAGAGATGTTACATCATTTATGAATTGAGTTAATTTGGTCATAAATATACTATGACGCGGGTTCGATTCCCGCATCCTTTTACCAAGTTAAATTAATGAAAAAGTTATTATTATGATTTATAATTGCCATCAGCAAATGAGTTTCGTTCTTCTGCCAGACGGTGTCATCCAAACCGCCTTCTTGAATTCCTTGAACTGATGCAATAGCGCAAACCTAAAACGGTAGTCTGGCAGTTCCCGGGCTTTTCGCAAAAGCTGCCTGAACTGATTCTCAACCCTCTCAATCATTTGGACATACTCCGGATACTCCACCGGCCTCGTCGTCACGTCAAAGTTCTCCGTCGTGAACACGTACAGGAACTTGGCCTGTTTTGATAATCCGTGTTTCCGGAAATTAGTCACCTTCTCGTTCAGCCGTATTTTCTCTTCCATTATTGCCTTCGGTGTCCTTGTCCGCTCGAACTCAACGATAAAATCGTATTGTCTATCATCGAGCTTATGCCGATACCTTACAATCGCATCAGGCTTGTATCCATCCAAAGAATTGGCCGTTGAAGGATATGTTATGGTAATGTCGTACTCGTCCCTGAACAGAAAGTACAGGCCGCACAGCGCGTCAATCAGACCAAACTGGTGCGGGAAGTTCTGAACCGACTTTCGGCCTATCGGCGTGTATTGCTCATATCCAAGAGCTTGAGCGCCTTCTTTCGTCACCTGCCAGAAGGTGTGACGGTATCGTTCGTCCCTGAGATATCCGTACTTCCTAACGGGCATGACCAGGCCATCACGTTCAAGCTGGGTGATATGGCGTCCGGTACCGACGAGGCAGGAGTCCTTGGTCGCGCCTCTGCTCTTAAAGGCGAGATTATATATTGTGGCAAACTTGAGGTCGTAGAGGGCTTTCAAAAGTTTGCGTTTAGCGTTAGGATTTCTGGGCATATTATTTATTACGTGCAATCTTATCCTGAAAAGGACAGCCCAATATATCATGAAAAGCAGTCTGTGATTATTATGCGTTCTGAGAGATTGGGCTGTCCTTTTTGCTGAAAGTAAAAGGACGATGATTGCACACTATTATAAGGCCGTTTTAATCGGCGTTTATTATGACTCGTTGATGAAAGATGATATTATGGAGAGTATCGGCGGACAGTCGTATATCTATAGTATATCAGACGCAAGAAATGTGTCAATGGCCTTGTGAAATTGGAAGATCATTGCTGGAATATTTTGGCTTGTCGGGGATAATTTTGTCAATAAATGGAAGAGAGTCTTTAGCCAAATTTTAGCGAAAAAAAAGGAAAAGACTTACGAGATTATCGTAAGTCTTTGTTTTTATTGGTGGAGCTAGCGAGGATCGAACTCGCGACCTCCTGACTGCCAGTCAGGAGCGCACCAAAATCATAACATTATAATTATTAATAACTTCCGTGTAACAGCATGCTTTTGAAATATTTAAAATATACAAGATATACGAGATATACAAGATATTAAAGATATTTATCCGAAAAGTAGTCACAAACGGCATTATATCGATAATGCAATAATGACCTTATTATACTCCCCGATTTACGACTTTATTTTTATCATTTTCAAGAGTAATGTCACAGATGTCATGTATGTCATGAATTAACATGAATGATGGCAAGAATTGGCAAAGTTAGATCGTAATATATCAACTCCTCCCGAATATTAATTTGCAGAAAACATAATTTTTTTCTTGACAAAACAATACAGTTGTATTATGCATGATACAAGTAACTTAATAAGGAGGTTTTTTTTAATGGAAAAAAAGCGAAAATATTTGACAAAAACAGAATGGTCTATTATGAAAATTTGCTGGGAGAAAGGCCAATCAAGTGCTCGTGTTATTTATGAAGAAACTCTAAAGCAGAAAAAACGTGGTTATCAGTCTGTGAAAACTATGCTTGACAGACTTGTTGTAAAAGGCTATCTCGTACGTGAAAAGTTTGGCCCTATATGGCTGTATACGCCGACTGTTTCACATTCGAAGGTTATGACAAGGGAAATTGATTCTTTCATTGACACTGTCCTTGATAACACCTTCTCACCATTGTTTGCACGTCTGATTGAGAAGGAAAAACTTTCCAGCGACGAAATCGAAGCGCTAAAGAAACTCATCGAAGAGCATGAGGAGTGCGAATAATGGAGATACTGAGTTCATTTGCAGAAACGGTGATAAGAAATCTCTGGGCGGTAAGCTGGCAGGTGACAATCCTTGTGGCAATAATCTGGATTGTCGACCGCCTGAGTCGTAGAGCATCGTCAGTATTCCGCTACTGGCTTTGGTGTATTGTGCTGTTTCGTTTGCTCATTCCGATTAACCTGGCAACTCCGTTCGGCGCCGGGCAGTTTATCTGGCAAAGCATTGGAGCAGGCGCTGCTGATTTACAAAAAGTTATTATTTCTCCTGATGATTCCGACAGATTTCGGTTTAAAACAATCCCCCAGGCAAATTTCGATGTTCAGGAAATTGAACCGGAATTCCTTGAACAACCTGAACACGTTTTCCCAATGACGACAGCGGAAATTTCAGGATTATTCTGGTTTGCTGTGGTTGTTTGTATCACTTTACTTATCCTTTCAAGGATTGTATGGGTCACTCTTCAATTAAAGGATTGCAGACCTGTTGCACGTCCCGATCTTTGCAAACTGGTAAAGAAGCTTGCCGGCAATATGGGTATCACACGTCCGGCAGGATTGTACTGCATGAACATCGATAAGTTTGATATACCTGCGGTTATTGGTATTTTTCGCCCTCGTATTTTTCTTCCCCGCAGAATCGCAGATGAATGGCCGCTTGATGATCTGGAACCGGTTCTCTTACATGAACTTGCCCATGTTAAACGCTACGACCTGATTATTAACTGGCTTCAGGTAATCGTGCAGGTCGTGTATTTTTTCCATCCGCTCGTATGGTATGTAAACAGACGGATACGGCAGATACGGGAAGAGGTGTGTGATGACGTGGCAGTCAACTTGCTCGGCACGGGGAAAAAACGATATACTATGAGTATTGTCCGGGTGATGGAAGAAACGCTGAGAGAGCCTGTTTTTGGATTCATCGGGATAGGTTTTACCGAGAGAAAAAGCACATTAGGAAGGAGAGTGAGACGTATCATGAGTAAAAATTATAAGCTAAATCAAAAGTTAACTGTCATTTCAATAGTGACACTGATATTTTTCGGTATTACCGGTATCTTTTTTTCCTGCGGGCAGCCACCATTGAAAGAAAACAATGGTGAAACTGTAAATCTCACCGCGAAAGATAGTGGCCCCGTGAATGGTTTTTTAAGCGATAATCAATTATTGCATATCAAATATGCACTTGCCAATCCGAAATATCCTGATAGATATGACTTTAATGTCAGGATTGCCACCGCATGGGGAGCACAATTGCATCCATCAGAAGAACTGTTGACTGGTGTGAGAAATGTAATCGAAGAAGTTGAGAAAATATATATCGATGTGGAATATGATGATAAGATATTAATTGATTCGGAGGATCTGCTCGATTACCAGATCATTTTTATCATACCTGACAGGAATTTCACATTAACGAGCGCTGAGCGGAAAAATCTTGGTAATTATTTCCGTAAAGGTGGCTTTGCAATAATTGACAACTGTTCGCCAGCACCTGAAGGCGAAGTTGGAGAAACTGAAGCCTCATTAAGGAAGATGCTGGAAGATGTTCTCGGAAGCGATGTTCAAATTTGGCAGATTGCTCAAGGTCATCAATTGTACCATTGCTGTTTAGATTTTCTTTCAGGACCACCGCAGGGTGCTGAAAGAAGGTCCTACGTAGAAGAAATCTTTCTCGGAGACAGAGCTGTATCAATCTTTTCTAATCTGGGATTAACACACAAATGGAAAGAGGATGCAAAAAACTATCCGCAGTTGAAATTTGGATTAAATATGGTTGTTTGGGGCTTTATACAGCATAATGAGATTATACAGAAAGAATTTATTTCCAGGTCTTTGCCAGAAATAAAACATGTGAATATTAATCTGAAAATAATTGAAGATGGAAAATGTGAAGTTGATGATGTAGCTGTTACATCTTCCGATTTAGGAAGAGTATTAAAAGAAAAAATCGGAAATAATGTCATAAGTAATTATGTCATTACAAAAGTAATTATTTACAGAAAAAAGGAAACGCCTGTAAAATTAGTTAATGATTTGATGAATATGGCTTTTAGAGCGGGTGCTAATAGCGTAAGCAGTGAGTTAATTCAATAAAGGTTAATAAAATCGACATACAAAAAAATGCAAATATAAGAACACGGGAATCTTGAGTGATGGAGATACTGAGTTTATTTGCCAAAATGGTGAATCTGGCAATTCCCTTCCGCTACTTATCATTTTTCTTCGCAATTGCCAGAGCCTCACCTGCATACATGTGCTGCGGGTCTATCTTAAGAGCCGCCTCATAATTTCTGATGGCGTTACGGTAATTTTTCCTTGCTGCAAAAGTGAGACCGATCGCATAAGGTATGTCAGCATCATCGGGAGAAAGCTTATTAGCTTTTCTTAGCTGAGTCGTTGCTTTGCCGTATTCGCCCATGACACTGTACGCAAGTCCGAGATTGTAAAGTGCAAGAGAGTTTTCGCTGTCGATTTTGACCGCTCTGTCATAATATTCAATTGCCTTTTTAATATCTCCGCGGCCCTGGTCATAGTGTAGTGTCCCGAGGTTCACATAAGCCTGAGTATACCGTGAATTGATTTTTGTCGCCCTGACATAGTTTTCTCTTGCGCCCTCGATGTCGCCCTTTTTCTGTAACGCGACGCCTATGTTGTTGCAAGCTTCGGCGGAGTTTCCATCCAGTTCAATCGCCTTTTTGTAAGCCTCGACAGCGCCGTCAAAATCACCGAGAGCATAAAGCGCATTGCCGAGATTAATGTGTTTCTGTGTTTCAGGTCGTAATTCAAGCGAGCGTTCATAACACACACGGGCGTTCTCATAAGCCCCCATCGCAAAATAGGTGTTGCCGAGATTGTTGAATGCCTTTTCGTATGTGTTGTCAAGCGAAATTGCTTTTTCGAGGTTTTCGGCAGAACCGGTATAATCCTCCTTATCATAGAGTACGACACCGAGGTTGTTATAGACGAACGTATATGTGGAGTCGATTTCCAGCGCTTTTTTGAACTTCTCGACAGCGCTGTCAAGTTTTCCCTTGTTGTACAATTTATTGCCCTCGTCTTTGAGGGCTACCGCTTCCGGAGGGACAGCAGCCCGAGAGAAAGCTGCGACGCAAAGAATCATGAGAAGAGTAGCGGTAAGAAGTTTGGTGTATGACATCGTGTATTTCCTTGTTTTATATGATTACTTGAAACTTCAAATTTTATAAAAGATAC
>JABHYP010000517.1 GCA_018656855.1 Candidatus Latescibacterota bacterium
CATTGTAAATTTCACCACCGGTCGCCTGGCGGCTGTTAAAATCGAACACCCTCCAGCGGGGATCACTATAGCTTTTAACAAAGATGACCGCCGAACACGTAAAAAAGAGAACAGCCAGCGCTGCGAATATGATGAACAGCCGGAACAACCAGGTTCTGGTTATCATGCGGATTCTCCTTATGAAATTCCAGATTCAAAATTCAATAATTAAAAAACATCACTTCATTAATAATATGATTTAAGAGAGAGGCTTTCAAGATTTATTTGCTTGATGAGTTGAAATTATGTTTGACTCATAATGTAAACCAGCAACTATCTGAACCGCTGATACATGTGAGTGAATGATTTCCATGATTCTTTATTTCATGATTTCATGAGCGTGGGTTCTTATCATGGTTATCCTTCTATCATACTTATCAGCTGTTCAGACTGTATTTTATTCATTTCTTTATTAACTTCTGTTAATATCACCAGATTATGTATGACTCAGTTATCTCAGACACTCATTTTTTGGAAGAACCATTATTCATTTTTCTTTCTCCCCTCTCTTTCTCCTTGCCTTTACTCTTATTTTTTCTAACATTATGTTATTATACTTGTGGAAACGAAGTTATAATATTTTTATATTTTTTTGCGCCTCTTTACGGCTTTACGAGAGATAAAGAATAAGACGGGAAGCACTCTTTTCGCTATGTTACCAATTTTGAATTTGAAATCTGGAATCTGGAATATTAAATTCTTATCACATCTAATGGGGGGATGAATTATGAAACGTGTTATTGCATTCGCACTGGTTTTTGTATCGATTGCTTTTACAGTTCAGGCACAGTACGTACCAAGAAACCTCAACCTGAACGGCAGTATTTTTGAGGATGTCACAGATGGCTCGGGATTCGACCACAAGGGGCATGGCAAATGTATTTCACTTGCCGATTTTGACATGGATGGAAACCTTGACATATACATGAGCACCGTTTATGCGGAAAACAGGTTTTTTCAAAATAACGGCAGCCTCAGATTCAAGGATATCACTTCGATTATTCGTCTCGGCGGCGGAAAACTGGACACGCACGGTATTGTCTGGGCGGATTTCGATAATAACGGTTACCTCGATGTTTTTAGCGCCAACAATCTCGAAGCGCTGTCCCAGCAACGCGGCGAGGTGCTGCATCCGAATACGTTCTTTCTCGCCGGCGACGAAGGGTTTATAGAATGTGCGTTTAAATCCGGGCTTGCCGGTAACAAGTTCAATTATTCCTGCGGCGTTACCACGGCTGATGTGAACGGCGACGGCCTTCTCGACATCTATGTTTCCGAGGGTGGGTACCGAAAGGGCCCAGAATGCGCCAATTCTCTCTATGTGAATAACGGCGACGGCACATACCGGGATATTGCGAAAGCCGCCGGTGTTGCTCACGAAGGCAACGGGTACTGCTGTGCATTCAGCGATTACGATAACGACGGCGATCCCGATTTGTGCGTAGGAAATATCAATAATACTACCGACCCTGTCACCTTCGCGTTATTTCGTAACAACGGCAATGGTAAATTCACGGATGTAACCGCGGAACTCGGGCTTGCCCGGAGAGGCAACAACCTTCCCTGCTTCTGGGGCGATACAGACAACGACGGCGACCAGGACCTCTTCCTGGCTTGCAGTACCGGGCCGGGTCATCCTGAAAAGGAATGGGGCAAGAACATCCTGTTCAGGAATAACGGCGACGGCACCTTTACTGATGTTTCCACTCAGGCCGGAGTGGAAGTGATAACGAATTCCCGTGGAAGTTCTATGGGAGACATTGACAACGACGGTGACCTGGACATCATTGTGACAAATAGCTGGTATGATGCTCTTGTCTTTATCAACGACGGCAGGGGCAAGTTCACCGAATCGCACGAAAAGACCGGCGGCTCATGGTTCTATGGCCACGGTATAGCGCTTGGCGACCTGGACAATGACGGAGACCTTGATCTCGTAGGGGGAAACTGGCGCCGCCCCAGCGCAAGCAATCCCGGCAAATGGTTTTTGTTCAGAAACAATACGGACAATAAGAACTTTATCAAGGTTAATGTTAAAGGAACAGAATCAAACCGTTCGGCTGTCATGAGCAAAGTGTGGATATACGACACCGGCAGGACAGGAAATAGGAACGCCCTTCGCGGCTACCGTGAGGTCACAGCCGGTAACGGTACTTTCCCAGGCAATCCTTTGCAGCAACATTTCGGTGTTAATGCCTCGAAAAAGTATGATATTGTTGTAAAATTTCCATCGGGAATAGAGAGTATACTTAAAAATGTCGCGGCGGGAAGAACATATAATATCTATGAAACTGATATTGACCCTGCCAAGTACGAAAGGGTAAGAAGACAATAATCACTTAAACTATTTAGCCCGTGAGCCTAACACAGAAACCATGAAAACCAGTCGAACCCTGAAGATTGTCCTGGAATACGACGGCACCAGATTCTCCGGATGGCAGATCCAGCCGGACAAATGGACTGTGCAGAAAGCGGTGGAAGAAGCCCTTGAGCGGATACTC